>JAHWKY010000012.1 GCA_019347575.1 Actinomycetota bacterium
GAAGAGGGCGACGGCCTCGTCCCGGCGGCCCACCAACGCGAGGCAGTCGACGAGCCAGAAGCTGCACGTCAGGAACGCACCCTCGCGCCCGGGGAGCCCGTCGATGGAGGGGTCGGTGCGATAGCGCAGCACGAGGCCGTCCTCGCATAGCTCGCGCCCGACCGCTTCGACCGTGCCGGCGACCCGTGGGTCGTCGGGCGGGAGGAACCCGACGAGCGGCAGCATGAGCAGCGCGCCGTCCAGCTCCGACGACCCGTAGGCCTGCACGAAGGTGTTGCGCTCTGCGTCGTAGCCCTCGCGCAGGACGTCCTTGCGGATGGTGTCGCGCTGTACCCGCCAGCGATCGGCCGGGCCCTCGAGCTGGTGGCGTTCGACCGCGGCGACCGCCCGGTCGAAGGCGACCCACGCCACGCCCGGCTCGGCGCCCAGGAGGGTGGCAAAGAGCGTCGCGTGCTCGCAGCAGCGATCGATGAGTGCGGCCACTCCCCGGCGGCCCAGGGCACGCAGCGCCGCCCAGGTGGCGAAGCCGCGCGCTCGGCGCGACGACGACAGCGTGAGGTCGGCCCCGGCGGCCGGGCCGACGCCGGAGCCAGTGAGGTACGCGGCGGTGTAGGACACGGCCGCCGCGTGGACGTCGGGGCGGGCACAGAACACGAAGCCCGCGTCGTAGGGCACGTTGAGCCACTTGTGCCCGTCGCAGCCCCACGAGTCGGCGAGCTCGATGCCGTCCACGAGGTTGCGGGTGCTGGGGCTGGCCGCGGCCCACAGGCCGAACGCCCCGTCGACGTGGATCCAGGCGTCGTGCGCCCGGGCGATCTCGCACGCGGAACGGAGGTCGTCGCACGCGCCCGTGTTCACGTTGCCGGCCTGGAGTACCACGATGGTCGGGGCGGGCTCCCCACTCGTCAGCACGCGCTCGAGATCGGCGACATCCATCGCCCCGTTCGCGTCGGCCTGAACCGATGCGATGGCGTCGGTCCCCATGCCCAGCAGCCGCACGGCCCGGTCGATCGTCGCGTGGCGCTCCTCCCCCGCGACGACGCGGACGACGGGACCGCCGGACAGTCCCCGCGCCTCGACGTCCCATCCCGCCTCGCGCAGCACGTGGTGCCGGCCGGCGGCGAGCCCGACCGTGTTCGCCTCCTGCCCTCCGGACACGAACCCAACCGACGCCGACGCGGGCAGGCCGAGCAGCTCCTTGAGCCAGCCACCGGCGGCCGACTCTGCCGCCATCGCGGCCGGGGACAGGGCCGCGTTGAAGGCGCACTGGTCCCAACCGGCGGCCACGATGTCGGCGGCTGTCGCTGCGGGTAGCGCCCCGCCGATCACGAACCCGAAGAACCTCGGTCCGGGGGTGGCGACGAGGCCGGGTTCGGCGGCGGCGATGAGCGCGTCGAGGACCTCGTCCGGGGCGGTCGAGTGTGCAGGGAGGGGACCGCCGAACCCGTCGCGGAGGTCCTCGACGCTCGCCCCCGCCCCGACGTGACGTTCGGGTAGACCCTTACGGAAGCGGGCGGCGTGGTCGGCCGCTCGACGTAGGAGCGCACCCACGTCGGCAGCTGGTCCGTCACCCCTCTGTGTCGTCATCGCTCTCCCGAATCGCTGGTCGAGGGCGTCCGCCCTCCACTACGGTCCGCCGGACCGTCCGGGTCCGGACGCGGGGGGCGTCTCGAGCATCGCGCGCGCCGTGCGTCCGTGATCGCGGGACCGTAGACGGCCCCGGACGCGGGTGCTGGTGTTCATCCTGGCCGGGCAGGATGAACTCGTGGGCACCGGCATCCTCTTCGGCATCCTCGCGATCGGCATCTTCTTCGGCCGGATGCGCCACGTCGTGCGTCGCGCCCCGCTGACCGCTCGTGCACCCGGTCGCCACTCGTTGACCGGCGGCGTGCTGCTCGCGGTGACGATGGTCTACGTTTTCGTCGCCATCTCCTCAGCGAAGGGTGACTTCGGAGCGATCCCGCAGGGACAGCTCCTCTCGTTCATCCACCTGCTGGCCATCGGGGCGACGACCAACGCGCTACTGGCGTTCGTGATCCACCTCTCCCGTCGCGTCTCCGACCCTGGCCTGATCCACGACGTCATCTTCTGGGGTGTCAACATCGGCCTGGTCGGGTTCGTGACCGCCCTGACCACCGACGTCCGGGACCTGATCTTCGTGTTCGTGCCCATCATGGGTGCCGCCCTGCTGCTCGCGATCGGGGTGCGCCTGCTGCAACTCACCGGCTCCCCCGAGGCGGTCGGCTGACTTCCACCACCGACTCGACCGGTTCAACGGGCGCCGGGCGACGCCCTCCACCTCGTGGCCACCGGCGACCACATCGCGATCTCAGGACCCGTCGGTGTCCTCGCTGAGGTACTCGGGAGGCACGTGAGCCGTCAACCACACGCCGTTGGCGGCGACGTGGAAGACGTACCCGTGGGCGTGCATGCGGCGGGCAGCGACGACGACCAGGACCGGCCGACCACGGCGGGAACCGACGGCCCGTGCGGTGTCACGGTCAGCCGAGAGGTGGACGTGCTGCCGTCCGCGCGGCTGCAAACCCTCGGAGAAGATGGAGGGCACGGACCGCGTGACCGTCCCGTGGTAGAGGATGACGGGTGGCGTCTGGGGTGGCAGTCCGAGATCCACCGGCAGCGAGTGCCCCTGCGCTGCGCGGATGCGACCGTCGACGATCTCGAAGCGCTGCTTGGGGATGGCGGACCGGATGGCGTCGATGTCCTCGCAGGTCATCGGGCTGCCGCGTTCGTTCATCGCGGCCAACAGCTCGTCGAGCTCGATCCAGCCGGCCTCGTCGAGGCGGATCCCGATCGAGTCGGGGCGGTGCCGGAGCACGTACGAGAGCCGTTTGGACAACGAGACCAACCGGCGTCGTGACACGCTCATCTGCGCAGGTCGCCGCTGCGGTGCAGGCGTGCCACTCCCGTGCGTTAGGAGGCCTTCTGGCCGCTGGCGTGGTCCACCTCGTGCAACAGGTCGTCGGTGTTCGACCGGGCCTGCTCGGGGCGCTGATCGACCGCTTCAGCCGCCGCTTCGAAGGTGGCGTTGGTGATGTTGCGCGCGTCGCCGTGGTCGTCGTCGGGCATACCGCAGCCGCAGTTGTAACACATGTCGCATTTCCCTCTCTCGGTACGACCTCAGTGAAGGGCGTGCCGTGTCGACGGTCAACCCGACTTCCGGGCGGGTGGTCGGTGAGTGGATCGGCTCGCGCTCGGGGTGACCCGGCGTCCGGACTGGTCACCAACTTCTATCCCCGTTCGTCCCCGATATCGGGGTGAAGTGGGGGACGAAGTCGAAGACGGACCTGCGGCAGGGCTAGTCGGAGGTGTCGGGGCGGGAGCGGGCATCGCGCAGCTCGTCGAGGCCGATGAGGCCACCGGCGGCGGCGAGCGCGCCGGCCGCCATCACGGCGCGGTCGTAGATCGCGGCGAAGTAGTGCTCGGCGATCTCGCGCTGCTGCGGGAGCGGCGGCTCGCCGAGCGATCGCGGGACGGCGTGGGGATCGTCGGTGATGCGCACGTCGTTGCTCGCCGCAGGCAGCGCGGAGGCGTCGCCCCAGAACGCGCGAACCTCACCGCCCCGACCGCGGCTGCGACCACCGCCGCGACCACCCTGTGAGCGGTTCCCGCTCCGGCCGCGCCCGCGACCGGCTCCGCCGCCGCGACCCTGCTGCTTGCGCCTGTCGGACTGGTCACCGCCCCGACCCCGCGCGCGCTGCTTCTTCTGGCTGGACTGCTTGCCGCCGCCACCGCGGGCTGGCTGCGTCTTGGCGTCGCCACCCCGCTCGGTCTTCTCCTCGCTACTACGGTCCGGAGAGCGCTTGCGGGTTCGCTCGCGCACGGGCTCGGCACCCGACCGCCGTTGCCCGCTCGAAGCCTGGGACTTGCCACCCTCGGGGCGTCGTCCGCGTCGGTCGCTCATGCGGCACCTGCCGGTTCGGTCGTGTCGTGCGTGAGCACCAGGTCGGGATCGATCCCGAGCGCCCGCTGGAGCTGGTCGCCGTCGAGATCAGCGACCGTGCTGGACTTGGGCAGCACGAGGTCGACGATGCGGCGCTTGCCGGCGACGACCTCCTCGACGCGTTCGTCGACCGTGCCGGGACAGACCAGGCGGTGGGCGACGACGGTCCGCTGTTGGCCGATGCGCCAGGCACGGTCGCGGGCCTGGTCCTCGACGGCGGGGTTCCACCAGCGGTCGTAGAGCACGACGTGGCTGGCGGCGGTGAGGTTGAGCCCGGTGCCGCCGGCCTTGAGCGACAGCACCAGCGCCCCGGGGCCCTCGCCGGTCTGGAACTCGTCGACCATCCTGTCCCGCGCGCCCCGCGCGAGCCCGCCGTGGTAGCAGCGGATGGGCTGGCCGGTGCGCTCGGTGAGGTAGGCGGCGAGGCGCTCGCCCCACGTGGCGAAGTGGGTGAAGATCAGCATCCGCTCGCCCGACGCGAACACGTTGTCGACGATCTCCTCGAGCCGTTCGAGCTTGCCGGAGCGACCCTCGAGCGGCCCGTCGTCGCGGGTGTACGCCGCCGGGTGGTTGCAGATCTGCTTGAGCGCGGTGATCGCGGCGAGGACGGCGCCCTTCTTCTTCGGTCCGTCGTCGCCGCTGGTGTTGATCACCAGCTCGTCGAGGACCGCCTGGTACAGCCCGATCTGCTCGGCGGTCATCGGGCAGTGGTCGAGCTCGTCGATGCGGTCGGGGAGCTCCTCCGCGATGACCGGGTCGGCCTTGGTGCGGCGGAAGACGAGGACGCCGTTGAGGGTGCGCAGCACCTGCTCGGCGCTGCCGTGTCCGCCGTCGGTCGACAGTTGGGCGATGAAGCTCGAGCGGTCGCCGACGAGGCCGGGGTTGACGAAGTCCATCAGCGACCACAGGTCACCCAGGCCGTTCTCGATCGGGGTGCCCGTGAGCACGACGCGGGCGTGGGCCTCGAGGCGTCGCAGCTGTTGGGCGGTCTCCGTCGTGTGGTTCTTGATGACCTGCGCCTCGTCGAGCACGACCTTGCCCCAGTCGATCGCGGCGAGCGCCTCGACGTCGCGCAGCGCCGTGCCGTAGGTCGTCAGGAGCACGTCCGCCTCTGCGACCTCGGCGGCGACGTCCTCGGGGTCGGTCCGGTCGGCGCCGTGGTGGACCACGACGCGCAGGTCGGGGGTGAACCGCTGCGCCTCCGAGGCCCAGTTGCCGACGACGGCCGGCGGGGCGATGACCAGCGCCGGTCCGCGGTCGGTCACCTGCCGCAGGTGGGCGAGCATGACCGGGGTCTTGCCCAGACCCATATCGAGAGCGAGGCAGCCGCCGAGACCGGCACTGTCGAGGAACTCGAGCCATGCGAGCGCGTCGGCCTGGTAGTGGCGCAGCTCGCCGACGAAGCCCGCAGGCGTGGTGGTGGGGTCCTCGGGGATGTCGTGGGCGCTGCGCCACAAGTCGACCGCCCAGCCCTCGCCGTCGACGGTGACGCCACCGGCCAGGGGTCCGGCCTCCAGACCCAGTGCGTAGCGCAGCATCTGCGCCCCGGTGAGCTTCTGCGGGCCGGCGCGTTCCGCCAGCGCCGCCGCTGCCGCCTCGAGGTCGGCGTGCTCGACCGGGACCCAGCGGCCGTGAGCCTTGACCAGGGGGCGCGACTGCTCCGAGAGGCGGCGGATGTCCTCGACCGTCAGCTCGGCGTCGCCGAACACCGCGGACCAGCGCACGTCGGCGAGGTCGTTGGCGCCGACCGCCGTCTCCCCTCCGCCGGCGGTGACGCGCAGCGAGGGCGCGGCGGACCGTGTGGAGAGCGGCGGAACCTCGACGTCGAAGCCAGCGGCCGCGAGGTCGGGGCCGATGTCGGTCATGAACTCCCAGGCCTCGTCCTGATCGAGCAGCACCTCGCCACGGTGGCGGGACCGGTCCGCCGCGAGGGGCGGGTAGAGCGTCTCGAGCCGTTCGAGCTCGGCCTTGATGCTCTCGCGGCGGCTGTCGGAGGCCTTGGACATGGCCGGCTCGACCGGCTCGATGCCCTTGGCGATCGGGGCGAGGGTGGTGAGGTGCCACGCGTCGAGGTCGTCGGGTGGGTCGAGCCGGAGGGTGAGGCGGAGCCGGCGGGAGCCGGTGACCGGTTCCGCCCAGCGCCGCAGCCCGTGGCTGAGCCCCACGCCGTGCTTGTCGGGGGCGTCGAAGGCGGTGCCGTCGAGGGAGGCGAGGAACGCCTCGGCGACCTCGGCACCGGTGCGCGGGCGGGGCGGTGCTGCCGGGACCGCGAGGTGGGACGCCGCATCGCGGCAGATGGCATCGACGCTGTCGGCCAGTAGTCCGTGGGCAACGGCCCTGGCTGACCTGCCCCCGACCGTGACGGCGACCGCCCCGGGCATCGACCCGGCGAGCGCGTCGAGTTCGTCGTTGTCGACGAGCGCGGGCTTCCACCGCACGGCGAACGTCGAGCGGCCGTCGTTGCTGCTGCCGCCTCCGCCTCGCTTGCCGCGGCCGGCGCCGTTGTGGCTGGGCCCGTCGGCGATGCACTCGAGCTGGGGCACCGTCCGGCCCTGGGCGACGAGGCGCACGGCGAGCGCCGTCACCAGGCCGACCCACTTCGCGCTGACGCCCACGGCTTCGTCCTCCGCTCCCGAACCCAGCGAGACGAGCCAGCCCAGCACGGCGGCGACGGGGGCGCTCACCGCTTCCACCTTCACGTCCCCGGGTAGCGCGATCGAGGCGTGCGCCTGCCACGGCTCGGCTGGCGCCCCGAGCCCGGTCAGGGTCGCGACGACGTCGTCAGCGCGGCGAGGATCGGCCTGCGCCGCCGCCTCCCAGGCGACGATGCGTCCCTCGTTCCACGACAGCTGCAGCTGCGACGTCCCGACCGGTGGACGTTCCGGGAGGACCTCCGCCGCAGGCGGTGGCGGGCCGACCTCGACGGGGTTCCCGGTCCGTTCCGCGAGCACGATGTCGATGCGGCGCAGCTCCTCGGTGAAGTCGGCGAGCACGAGTTCGCGCTCTGGTCCGGTGACGTTCTGGTCCATGCGGGCGAGGGTCTCGTCGAGGTCGGATCGCAGCGCCCGAAGGGCGGCGATCCACTCCTGCTCGTACTGCTCGAGCAGTGCGAGGTCCTCGTCGGACGCGAGTCCGTCGAGGTGCGCCTGTGCCAGGGCCTCGAAGTCGGTCCCGGCTGGCGGGGCGGTGGTGTCGCTCTGGCTGATCGTTGACCATCCTGTTCGGCAGGCGTGCGGGCACGGGTGCCCCGCTCCGTCGGCGTGGCCAGTGGCGCCTCGCGGAGAGGTGCCAGCGGCCCGGCGGGCCGCTGCGTCGGAGGCACAGCTCGCGACGCACCTTCGAGGTCACGCTGGTCGACCGGTGTGGGAGCGGTGGTCGGGGGCCAGGTGATGGAGCGTAGTGACAGGGTACTAGACCGTGAGCCATCCCGTGGGATGTGGCACCGACCGGTCGCCGAGGGTCCGCACACGGAACGGGACCGGCGGAGGCCGCGCAGGTTCACACGAGATGTCGATGTACGCACTTCGGTGCCAGATGGCACCGGAACGCGTACACCAACCGCGTCCGAGAGGTCGACGTGGACCACGTGGGGTCGGCTCAGAGGAAGCGGTGCATGACGTAGGCCTCGACCAGCCCGCGTGTCGGGTGGTCGAACGCGTCGGGGATGCGGCCGACGATCTCGAAGCCCATGGCGCGCCACAGCTCGACCGCGGCCGTGTTGGTGCTGACCACGAAGTTGAACTGCATCGCCGTGAAGCCGCGCTCACGGGCGCGGTCGAGGGAGTGGGCGCACAGGGTTCGCCCGACGCCCCGGCCGCGCGCGTCAGGACCGACCACGTAGGCGGCGTTGGCGACGTGACTGCCGGGGCCGTCGTGGTTGCGGACGAGGAAGTAGGTGCCGACGACGCGGTCGTCGATCGTCGCGACGTGGACCTCGTGGGCGAGGCGCAGCCACCAGCCGAGCGCGTCGTGGCGGGAGACGTCCTGGTCTATCGCGTACGTCTCCCCCGCCCGCAACGTCGGCTCGAAGATCGCCCAGAGGGCGTCGGCGTCGTCGGGCTCGGCGGCGCGGATCGCCACGTCGGCGGCTCGGGGGGTCATGCCTCCCCCCTGGAGGGGGGAGGGGCCGGCGTTGCCGGCCTGGGGGGTGAGATCCGATCAGTCATGCCTCCCCCCTGGAGGGGGGAGGGGCCGGCGTTGCCGGCCTGGGGGGTGAGATCCGAGCGCTCATGCGTCCTCTCCAGTCGTCTCCCCTCTCGCCGAGGATGCCGCCGCGGAACGCCGACCACCAGCACGCCGTGCTCCCACTGGCCTGTTGACAACCGCCTCGCAGGTACCGCCTGAACGACGGACCTGTCACACCGGGGCCGTGTCGGGACGCCCCGCGACCCGTTGCAGCGGGGCGCGGGCCAACTTCGTCACCCGATCCGTTCGGATATCCGAGCGAACCGGGGGACGAAGTCGGGCCCTGAGCTAGCGTGGCCGGCATGGAGCGGTTCACGGCGGCGGCGCTGACCCACCTGCTCGTCGTCGCCGACGCGCAGGCAAGCCGGGACTGGTACGTCGAGGTACTCGACGCTTCGGTCTACCGCGAGTACGGCGGCACCTCGGTGGTGCTCGAACTCCTCGGGAACTGGCTGCTGCTGGTGACCGGCGGAGGACCGACTGCGGACAAGCCGACGGTCACCTTCGCCCCGCCCGACGACCCCGACCGGGTCAGCGCGCAGCTGATCTTCCGCGTCGACGACTGCCACGCCACGTACGAGCTGCTGAGCTCGCGGGGCGCGCCGTTCCTGACCGAGCCGGTCGATCACGGCCAGGAGATCCGCGCGTTCTTCCGTGACCCCGACGGCCATCTGTTCGAGGTCAGCTCACTCACCTGAAACCGTCTGCAGCCGGCCGCGGTGAAGCGGTGGGTTCAGCGCAGTTCGTGGTAGGCGACCTCGTAGCGCTCGACGGACACGACCGACCCGCCGGCGTGCTGGGTGCTGTCGGACCGGAGTTGGTTGGCCGCCTCATCGCTGGCGCGTAGATCCTCCTCGCTGTCCCACAGCGTGATCGACATCGTCGTGCCGGTGTCGCGGTCGGCGAAGGCGTAGATGCCCTGGAAGCCGGCCAGTTCGCGGACCTTCGGCATGATGTTCTCGCGGGTGTAGTCGAGGTCCGCATCGAGGGAGTCGGGCGAACCCGAGTACAGGCTGACGCGTGCCCACATGGCCGTGTCTCCGTTGTCGGATCCACCCATCATCCGCCACCCCGATGACCCCTGCAACCCCCCAAATCCGCACGCGCGGGTCCCGTACGTAGCGCATCCTCGCGGTCGCCGGAGCCGCCGCGGTCGGCGAACACCGCCATCCTCTCGAAGCCGTCCGGACGGCGGCGAGTCTCCGGCGCGGCGGAGCGAGCCAGGGCGCGTCTGCGCGGCTGCGCCCGAGGTTGCATGAAGCGACCGCTTCCGGCGGCACGAGGGGACGGGGGCCGAGCAGACGTACGCGCCCCGCGGGGCGCGTCTGGACGGCCGCTACCGTCGATGGCGAGCCGTCCGCCAGGTCGACGCCATGAGACTGCTGAAGATCGCGCTCCACGGTTTCCGTGGGCACCCGCTGCATCCGCCGCTGACGGACGTCTCCATCGGGGCGTACACCGTGGCGACGATCGCGGTGGTGCTGGGCTGGGCGGGCTGGAAGGAAGAGCTCATGGCGGGCGCGGGGTTCGTGGCCGTGATCGTGGGTCTGGGTGCCGCGCTGCCTACCGCGGTGACCGGCCTCGCCGACTTCCTCAAGATCCCCAACGACAGCGGCGCCCGGCGCACCGGTTGGCTCCACCTGGCCATCATGGTGACCGCCACGCTGCTGTTCGCCCTGGCCGCCATCCTGCTCTACCCCGGCTACCTCGACGAGGGTGTCCCGCCCGGAGCGGCCATCGCGACGATCATCGCGTTCGTGGTGCTCACCGCGGGTGGCTGGGTCGGGGGCAGCCTCGCCTACGTGCACGGCGTGCGCGTCCTCGGCCGCGAGGACGCGTCGCTGACCGAGGCGCTCACGCCCTCCCTACCCGAGCTCGACGCGCCGACGGGGCGCCGCCGCTGAATCGCGGCACACGCGCGTCGAGCTGCGTCAAATCACCGGGTAGGCGGTGTGGATGTGGATGTCCCCCTGCGTGTTGGTGCCCATCGAGTCGACGATGACGGTGGCCTTGTCCGCCGTACCCGACACGAGCTGCCAGCTCTTGGGGTCGGTCCCCCTCGCCGCGCCCTTGCGCTTCTTCGCCTTGACGACCAGCACCTCCGCGGATCCGGTCGGGACCTCCTCGAGCTTGGCCCGAGCAGGGGCGCCGGGGGCGGCGTCCAGAGCCGCCAGCTGGCCCTGCCCGCTGGCGAGAGCGTCCTTGACCGCCGCGTCCTGCACGGCGGTGTTCTTGTACACGCTCTTGGTGATGTTCTGCGCGTCGGCGACCGCCTCAGCCTTGGCCCACCGGCCGACGTGCTGGCGCGGGTGGCCGGCGACGTTCGACACCGGCGAGATCCGTCCCTCGCTGAGGTTGAGCAGCGACCGTACGGTCGAGCTCGTGTACGCCATGGCGTAGGGCAGCCGCTGCACGATGGGGTCGCCGACGAGCTGGGAGACCGCCCGGTTGCCGGCGGTTCGCTGCAGTCCCAGCAGCAGTGGGGACGCCGCCGCGCCGCCGTCGGTCTCGTGTTGGTCGTGGCCCGACCTGCCGCGTCGCTGACGCCCCGAGTTGCGTGCCACCAGGAACTCTCCTGCTCGCGCCGAGCTGTCCTCCCCCGAGCCGGACGCTACTCCTCGGGGGATGCGGCCGCTACCACCTCCGCGCTGCGCGAGAGCCGGTCGCGCACCGGACGAGCGGGCGACATGATGCGCGCAGCGACGGGGTTCACGTGCGGTCGGAACGATCCCGTCACCGTGCGCGACAGGAGACCGCCATGCAGCAGCAGCCGGAGGCACCCGGCGTCTACATCGAGGAGCGGTCGAGTGGGATCCGGCCGATCACGGGCGTCCCGACGTCGATCACCGCGTTCGTGGGGCGGACCTACCGAGGCCCGGTGGACCGCCCCGTGCTCGTGACCAGCTTCGGGGAGTTCGAGCGGGTGTACGGCGGGCTCTGGAGCGGCAGCCAGGTCGGCCACTCGGTACGTGACTTCTTCCGCAACGGCGGATCGAGTGCCGTCATCGCCCGACTCTTCGAGCCGGGTGTGGACCGGGGGAGTGCGGTCGTGAGGATCGACACGCTCGAGTTGGCTGCAGCCGAGCCCGGCAGCTGGGGGAACCGGCTCCAGGCACGCGTCGATCACGACACGCGCCCGTTCGATCCTGCGCTCGGTGAGGACGCGTCCTCGCTGTTCAACCTCTACGTGAGGGACGTGACCTCGGGGGCTATAGAGGAGCACCGCGACGTCGTCGTGTCGCTGGAAGGCCACGCCCGCAACCTCGTCGACGTCCTCGAACAGGAGTCGAACCTCGTGCGGCTCACCAACCGCCCCGCCGGACGACCGGCCAGCAGCGGGATCTCGGCCGGCGACGTCTGGAAGGACGCCAGCGCACACACGTCCGTCGATGCGGCCGATGAGGCCTCGGACGGAGAGCCGCTCGGTAGCGCCTCGTTCACCGGCGGCGTGACCGACGGGACCGGGCTGTACTTACTGGAGCAGACCGATCTGTTCAACCTGCTGGTCATCCCCCCGTACGAGCACGATGGCACGGTGGGAGGCGACTCGGTCGACAGCAGTGTGGTGGCGGCAGCCGCCGAGTACTGCGAGAAGCGCCGGTCGATCCTGCTCGTCGATCCGCCGGCCCACTGGAAGAGCGTGGGTGCCGTCACCGCCGCCGACTTGCCCGCCGGCGTCGGAACCGCGAGCCGGAACGCCGCAGTGTTCCTCCCGCGCCTGCGACAAGGCGACGCGCTGCGTGACGGAGAGATCGCCCCGTTCGCCCCCTCGGGAGTGGTCGCTGGCGTGATCGCGCGGACCGACGCGGAGCGGGGCGTGTGGAAGGCTCCCGCTGGCGTCGAGGCGTCGCTGGTCGGCGTCGCGGGCCTGACGATCGACCTGACGGACGACGACATCGGCCAGCTCAACCGGTTCGGCGTGAACTGCCTCCGTGACGTCCCGGACGTCGGCCCGGTCGTGTGGGGCGCACGCACGATGCAGGGCGCCGACGGGCAGGACTCGGAGTGGAAGTACCTGCCCGTACGGCGAACCGCGCTGTTCATCGAGGAGAGCCTCCACCGCGGGACGCAGTGGGCGGTCTTCGAGCCCAACGACGAGTCGCTGTGGACCCGGATCCAGTCGAACGTCGCGGCGTTCATGGACGCGCTGTGGCGGCGGGGCGCGTTCCAGGGCTCGACGCCGCAGGAGGCCTACCTGGTCAAGTGCGACCGCGGGACCACGACCCAGGCCGACGTCGACCGGGGCGTCGTCAACATCCTGGTCGGCTTCGCACCGCTCAGGCCCGCCGAGGTCGTCGTGATCCGGCTCCAGCAACGCGCCGGCCAGTCGGCGAGGTGATCCGGTGACCACGAGGTTCAGCCGACAGGTGGAGGATCCGAGCCATCGACCACCGCTCGGAGATCGGGGAGCGCCTCGGCGAGCTCGTCGAGCGCCTGCTCGTCGGCGACGAAGCCGTAGAAGCCGGTGAGCCCGGCGGCCGCCAGCGCGCCGACGCGGTCGACCATCTGATCTCGCGAACCTCGGATCCCGAGGTCCGGGCGGAACATGTCGTAGAACGGCGGCAGCTCCCGCTCGCCCGGCGAGAAGACGATCTGGGTCGAGCGTCGTACCTCGCGGCCGTGCTCGGCGACCCGCTCGTCGAACGTGCGTCGGCGTTCGTCGTAGCGGCCCAGAGCGGTCGCCGGGTAGTTCCACTCGTCGGCGAGCCGTGCTGTGACGTCGAGCATGCGGTCGCCGGTGCAGCCCACGCCGATCGGGATCGGACGTTGCGGGGGAGGGACGTTGACGACCTCGTGCACGGAGAGATGGTGACCCTCGTAGGTGACCGGCTCCCCGCCCGCGTCGAACATGGCGCGGCAGATCCTGATCGTGTCCTCGGTCTCCTCCACGCGCTGGCCCGCCGGAGGGAACTCGAACCCGAACGCGTCGTACTCGGCCTCGTACCAGCCCGCCCCGACGAGGAAGCGGAGACGGCCGCCGGACACGAGATCGAGCGTCGTCGCCATCTTCGCGAGCAGGCCCGAGCCGCGGAACGACTGGCACAGCACCTGCGCCCCGATGCCGACGCGGTCGGTCACGGCTGCGACCGCGCTCATGACGGTCCAGGCCTCGAGGATCCCCTTCTCGGGCGGCAGACCGAGGAGGTGATCGGCCACCCACACCGAGTCGAAGCCACCATCCTCGGCGTGTCGCGCGAAGCGACGTGCCTGGTCCCACCCTGCCCCCAGCTGTGGCAGCAGCACGCCGAACTCGAGCGTCGTCACGGTTCGCCTTCCGGTCGGGCGGTGACCGTAGCGACGTGACGTGTGCGACGCCGTGACCCGCCGAGGGCGGCTATGCCGGCCTGTCGATACGGGACGATCCCGTTTGTCGTTAGGGTGAGGCGGGAGGTGCCCGCCCGGTACAGGAGCAGACGATGGCGCAGTACCTGCTGTCCGCACACGGCGTCGAGGGCGAGGCTCGCGGGCCCATGACCGAGGACGAGGTCGCCGCGGTGACCCGCAAGGTCCTCGAGATGGAGGCGGAGATGAAGTCGCAGGGGGTGTGGCTGTTCGCGGCACGCCTCCACGCGCCGGACACCGCGACCGTGGTACGCGTGTCCGACGGCGAGGTGCTCACCACCGACGGGCCGTTCGCGGAGTCGAAGGAGCACCTCGGCGGCTTCTACCTCATCGACGTGGACGACCTAGACGCGGCGCTGCATTGGGCGGCCCGTACCGCCGAGCTGGTGAACACCCCCATCGAGGTCCGTCCGCTGGTCGACCACCCGGGGGGGTGAGCGTTGACCGGTCCTCGGCCGTCTGAGGTCGACGCGGCGCGGATCGGCCGGATCTTCCGTGAGGAGTCGGGTCGCTGCGTGGCCACGCTGGCCGGCGTCTTCCGCGACATCGACATCGCCGAGGAGGCCGTACAGGAGGCGTTCGCGGTCGCCCTCGACCGCTGGCCGGAGCTGGGGGTCCCCGACAACCCCGGCGCGTGGATCACGACGACGGCCCGCAACCGGGCGATCAACCGCCTCAACCGTGAGGCACGCGGGCGCGAGCTGCTGCGCGAGCGCGCCGTCCTCGTGCCCGTGAACCCGGAGGCCGAGGAGGTGGGGGCCGTGCGCGACGATGTGCTGCGACTGCTGTTCACCTGCTGCCACCCGGCACTGGCCACCGAGGCGCAGGTGGCCCTGACGCTGCGCCTGCTCGGCGGGCTGACGACCGAGGACGTCGCCCGCGCGTTCCTCGTTTCCGAGTCCGCCATGGCCCAGCGCCTCGTGCGCGCCAAGCGCAAGATCAAGGCGGCACGCATCCCCTACCGCGTCCCCGAGGCGCACGACCTACCCGACCGGCTCCGATCGGTCCTCGCGGTCATCTACCTCATCTACAACGCGGGGCTGTCGAGCCGTGCCGGCGACGAGCTGCGCCCCGAGGCGATCCGGCTCGCCCGCACGCTGACCGAGCTGATGCCCGACGAGGCGGAAGCGGCCGGGCTGCTCGCGCTGCTGCTGCTGACGGAGGCGCGGTCACCGGCCCGCCACGATGCGAGCGGGGCGCTGGTCACCCTCGGCCAGCAGGACCGCGCCCGTTGGGACCATGCGATGATCGAGGAGGGACACGAGATCGTGCGCCGGTGCCTGCGACGCGACCGCCCCGGCCCCTACCAGCTCCAGGCCGCGATCAACGCCGTGCACACCGACGCGGCTAGGGCCGGGCAGACCGACTGGCACCAGATCGTGGCGCTCTACGACGACCTGCTCGCGCTCTCCCCGACCCCCGTGGTGGCCCTCAACCGCGCGATCGCCATCGGCGAGACCCGCGGACCGGCCGACGCGCTGGCGCTCGTGGACGAGCTCGACCTCGACGGCTACGGCCCCTACCACGCCGCACGCGCCGACCTGCTGGCCCGGCTGGGACGGACCGACCATGCACGTGAGGAGTACGACCGCGCTGCGGAGCTGGCCGCGACGGAGGCGGAGCGCGACTTCCTCGCCCGCGGCGGACGGCACCGCACGTAGACGGCCCCAGCCGCCGGACCGCGGGGTGCGCAGCCGCGGCTCCGCGCGAGTAGGCGAGGCGTCCGAGACGCGCATAGCGTTCGATCGGCAGTGATGGCGGTCCAGCTCGCGATCTGCCTCCCTGCACAGCTGGCGTCTCGGGCGTCAGGTCGAGTCGAGATGGAGCGGTGACCGTGGACCTGATCTGGGCCGTATCGCATCCTGACCTCACGGGCGCGGAGCGGTGCATCATCCGTTCCACCGAACGAGGCTGGATCCTCCACGGGGTCGTCGTCGTCGCGTACGACGGGCGCCTGATCGATGCGCGGTACCGGATCGAGGTCGACGACGGGTGGGCGACGCGCTCGGTGGCGGTCACGGTCGACGAGCTCACCCAGCCGAGGCGCCTGGAGCTGGAGCGAGCGGCCGACGACAGCTGGACGATCGACGGCGTGGCAGCGCCGGAGCTGGACGACTGCGTCGACGTGGACCTGGGGATCTCTCCGTCGACGAACACGCTGCCGATCCGACGGCTCGACCTGGACGTCGGGGCGGAGGCGCAGATCGACGTGGCGTGGGTGAGGTTCCCCGACCTGCGGGTGGAGCGGGGACAGCAGAGCTACGCGCGGATCGCGGCGGACGTGTGGCGGTACCGCTCCGGAGACTTCACCGCCGAACTCACGGTCGACGAAGCCGGACTCGTGACCCGCTACGGGGATGACCTCTGGCGGCGAGTCGCCATCGTCCGGTGAGAGAGCATCGGGCGATGGGGACGGTGGCCACACGACCACACCCGGCGCCCCGGCCGTCCGTCCAGGGCTCCTTACGGTGACCGTGACCCTCGCTCCCGGAGACGACTCGTGCGCCCGACCCTGACCCGTCGAGCCGTTCTCCGGGCGGGCGGGGTGGCGGTCGCCACCAGCCCGTTCATCCCAGCGGTGCGTGCAGCCGCGACCGACGCCCACGCGACGAACCCAGCCGACCTCTCCTTGCTCGAGATCATCGGTGAGCTGGACGCAGGTCAGCTCTCCGCGGTCGAGCTCACGGAGGCGTGCGTGGCCCGCATCGACGCGCTCGAGCCGACGCTGCACGCGTTCATCACCCGCACCGACGATCGGGCGGTGGCGGCGGCCGAGGCAGCGGACCAGCGGCGCACCCGCGGCGACGACCCCGGGCTGTTCGGCGGCATCCCGGTCGGCCTGAAGGATCTGTACTACACCGAGGGGGTGGCGACGACCGCCGGCTCGCGGGTGCTCGCCGACTTCGTGCCCGACTTCGACGCGACGTTGTGGGCGCGTCTGGCGGACGAGGGGGCTGGCCTTGCCGGGAAGCTCAACACCCACGAGTTCGCCTACGGCACGAGCACCCCACCGACCCGCAACCCGTGGGACCCCGCGCGCAACCCCGGTGGCTCCTCCGGTGGATCGGGCGCTGCCCTCGGTGCCCGGATGCTGCCGGTCGCGACCGGTAGCGACACGGGCGGCTCGCTGCGGCTCCCGGCGGCCGTCAACGGCATCTGCGCCATCCGCCCGACCTACGGGGCGGTGTCGCGCCGCGGCATCATCGCGCTCGCCTGGTCGCTGGACACCGTGGCGCCGATGGCCCGACGCATGGCGGACGTCTCGCTGCTGCTGGCTGCGGTCGCCGGGCACGACCCCGACGATCCCACCAGCGCTCGGACGGGTCTGGGCGAGCTTCCGGTGACACCCCCGAGCCTGGCCGACATCCGTGTCGGCGTGCCGGACGAGTACTTCTGGGACGACGTGGAGCCAGGCATCGAGACAGCCTGCCGGGAGGGGCTGGCGCTACTCGAACAACTCGGCGCCGAGGTGGTCGAGGTCCCGGTACCCGCGGTCAACGACGAGGTCATGGGCACGTTCGGACCCTTCGAGCGGACCGTCTTCGCCGAGGCCACCAGCTACCACCGCGGGCTGGTCCGGTCCGAGCGCGCGGCTGGCTACTCCCCCGAGATCCTCGCGCTGCTGGCCGACGGCGAGACCATCACCGCGGCCGACTACCTCGACGATCAGCGGCTGCGGTCGGTCTACTCCAGACAGTGGCGGGAGATCTTCGCCGAGCACGGCCTCGCCGCCATCGCCCACCCGACCACGCCTGCTCAGCCGCTCCCGCAGGTGCCGTCTCAGTCGTTCCTGTTCGGTGTCCCCTTCCGTCTCATGCGCCTCGCGCCGATGTGCGGCTTCCCGTCGCTGTCGGTCCCGGTCGGCTTCGACGGTGCCCTGCCGGTCGGTCTGTGCCTGACCGGGCTGCCGTTCGACGATGCGCGGCTGCTCGGCATCGGGGTGGCGGTGGACGAGGAGGTCGCGCTGTGGAAGGTGCGACCGCCCCTCGTGGAGGACCTCGGTTGAGCCCCGGCGACCGCCCGCACCTCGAGCTCGAGACCGAGCCCGCCACGTGGTTCCACGCCGCCGGCGTGGGCACCGTCACCCCCGGCGGGGTGCAGCCGGTCGAGGGGGTCCCCGCTCTGGAGGACGAGCCCGCGCTGGCCCTCGACGTCGCCGCGGGGCGTCCCGCCGCAGCCGGCCAGGAGCCCGCGACCGAGCCCACCCGCGCCCCGCGACCGACCCGCGCCCCGCGACCGACCCGATCCGCGCCCGCCCTCCCCGTCACGGGAGCCCCGAGCGTCGGGGCGCTCGGGGCGCTCGTCACCGCGGTCGCCTGGGCGCTGCGGCGACGGGGCGATCGCCGTCGCGACCACGAGAAGCTGTGAGCCGCACGCATACGACCTCGGACTTCGCCCGCACCTGTTCCTCACGTTGCCACTACGACCGGCAGACATCGCCGCGGTCGCGCCGTAGCGTGGGTTCGGAACCACCCGACCGGCCGCGCGGCGACGAGGAGGATCCCCTCTCATGGGCGACTACGTGATCATCGAGTCGCGCGATCCCTTCGACAGCAACGACGTCGACGACCTCTACGAGCTGGCCGGCGGCCTCGCCGAGCGCGGCGAGGTGACGGTCTTCCTGGTCCAGAACGGTGTGTTGGCGACGCGACGCGCGGCCGCGGTCTCGTCGCGACTCGCGACGCTGGCGGGCAAGGCGACGGTCCTGGCCGACGAGTTCTCGCTGCGCGAACGCGGCATCGGCGAGGACGAGCTCGTCGAGGGGGTCTCCCCCGCCGACATCGGGACGGCGGTCGACCTGCTCGCCGCCGGCCGTACCGCGTTCTGGCACTGACTCGCCTCGACCGACGCCAGCACCGGAGGAGCACCCATGGCCCAGACGCTGACGTTCCTGCTGATGGATCCGCCCTACGAGAGCGAGACAACGACCACCGCGTTCCGGCTCATCGACGCGGCACTGCGCCGGGGCCACACCGTCAACGTGTTCGCGTACGAGGGGGCCGTGAACCTGACCATGGCCGACCAGGCTCCCCACCCCAACCCCGTGCACGGTACCGACGTGGCGGAGGAGCAGCACCCGCTCACCAAGGACTGGGTGGCGGCGCTGTTCGAGGCCGGCGCCGGCAACGGCGGGCTCAACTGGATCAACTGCGGCCTGTGTGTCGACGAGCGGGGCGCGGGCAACACCATCGAAGGACCCGTGCGGGGCGGCCCGGCCCACTTCGCCGAGTGGGCCGCCTCGTCCGACGCGACGCTGGTCATCCCGACCAGGTGAGGAGATCGCCGTGACCACCGCCCTGTCCGTCGTCGAGACCGCCTACCGCGCCACGCTCGAGGAGCAGGACGACACGGTTCTGTGGTTCACCCACGCGGTCCACAACTCAGGCTCGGTCGAGGTCGACGTGCTGCTCCGCGGCAACGCGGTCAACTACGCCGTGACCGGACAGGACGTCTCCGACCTCGAGATCGCCGGCCACACGCTCGCTCACGCGCCCGACTTCGTCGCCGACCTGACCGTTCTGGCGGAGAAGGGGGTCGCGGTGCACTACGTCACCGAGGACGTCGATGAACGCGGCATCCCCAGCGATCGCATCGCGTCCGGCCTCAAGGCGGTCGCGCGCGCCGATCTGCCGGAGCTGTTCGACCGCTACGACCAGATCTGGCACTGGTAGTCCGTCAGCGAAGACCTCGACCTGCACGGCGTCGTAGGGCGACTTTCTGCCGGTCACCCCGTCGCGTCAGGCACCTGACGCGGCTCGTGTTGTGGACGCAGCCGGAGGCAGAGGGAGGCGAAGACCAACCCCACGCCGACGAGTAGGAAGGCGGACCGGGTCTCGGTGTTCCAGGTGAGGCTTCCTGCAGCCGCGAGCGTGACGAGAACACGATCGACCCGATCCGATAGGCGGCGCCACCACATCGCCACGGCGAGCAGGATGAGACCGAGCCCCAGTGCCAGGGTCCCGAAGATGGCGAACTCGATCACCCAGCTGAGGATGTACACGCCTGGAGCAACGACCAGCAGACCCACAGCGCTGCGGCCGTCGATCCCGGCGCGCCACAGCTTGGCCGGCCAGCCCGCGGCCGCCCAGGCGGCCACGACGAGAGCCACACCCAGACCCAGGAGTGGGAACAGCGCGTTCGTGTCACGTTGGAGGCCGAACCAACCGGCGTTCATCGAGCCCATCCACGCCCCGACGAAGGCGACCAGCAAGCCACCCGCGGCACCGCCGGCCCTGATAACGAGCGGAAGCCGTCCGCCGTCGTTCAGCTCGCGTGGCATGGTCGCTCCATCCGTGCCCGGAACGTACGGCGTCGCACCCCAGTCTGGATCGAGTTCGAACGCAACGACCGTCTCCCACCCGCGTAGGAGGCCCCTCCGGTCACGGGGCCGGGGAAGGTGCGCCAGTCGATCCCAACGACCGTTGATGCGGATCCAAGCCTGATGCAGGTCTCCCGACCGGGCGTAGATCTTGACGAAGCCATCGAGTGCAGTTCCATCGCTCAGGGTGATCGTCGCTCGGACGGTGACGAAGGCGTCCATGTTCGGGACCGACGACATCCAGACCACCGACGGGTCAGGCTGTCTGGGTGGCGGCCCGCCCATCAGCCGGTGCTCGACGGGTGCAACGAGGACCGCGTGAGCATCGCCGCGCGGTTCAGCAGCGTCGAGTTCGTCCAGCCACGCCACCTCG
Source organism: Actinomycetota bacterium (assembly GCA_019347575.1). NCBI lineage: Bacteria > Bacillati > Actinomycetota > Actinomycetota bacterium. The sequence goes on from JAHWKY010000012.1 coordinate 20,182, forward strand.
CTGTCGGAATACGGGTCCGTGGCTGGCACGACCCACCTCCCAGGGAACCTGTCCTCAGCGTAAGGCCGTAGTGGCTCCGTGGGGCCCTGTCGAGGGGGGAGATGTGCCAGGCTCACGGGGACGAGACTCACGGAGGTGGCCGGGTGTGGGAGGCGGCAGAGGCGTACCACTGGTTCATGGGGCGTTGGAGCGCCGCTGTGGCCGGGGCGCTGTTCGACCTCGCCGCCCCCCCGGCGGTGGCCGCTACCTCGACGTCGGCTGTGGGGTGGGCAGCCTGAGCCGGGTCGTGATCGAGCGATCCCGACCGGATCTGCTGGTGGGCATCGATCCCAGCGCGGCATTCCTCGACCTCGCCCGTCGGGAGCTGCCTCAGCTGGTGCCGGTCCAGGCCGACGCGCGGCAGATGCCCTTCGCCGACGCCACCTTCGACGCCACGGTCAGCGGCCTCGCGCTCAACCACGTGCCGGACCCCACGGCGGCGGTCAGTGAGGCGGCACGTGTGGTCCGGACCGGCGGCACCCTCCTGGCGTACGTGTGGGACTACGACCACCCGGGCTTCTTCCTCACCTGGCTGTGGGAGGGCCTGGAGTCGATCCGCGGTCAGCGCGACGAACACGACGAGCGCGGCCTCTGGCCGGTATGTACGGAGGCAGGCCTGACCGAGCTCGCCACGCGGTCGGCGCTGAGCAACGTCCGAGTCGCGCCGCTCGTCATCGACACACCCTTCCGCGACGTCGAGGAGCTGTGGCAGGGCTTTCCGCTCGGGGTGGGCCCCAGCGGACGAGCCGTCTCCGACCTCGATCCGTCAGCCCGCGAGCAGCTGCGGTCGTGGTTCGACGAGCGATGGAACGCCTCGGTCGAGGGTTCAGAGCGGCCGACCGCACGGGCCCTGACCCTGGTCGCCACCGTGCCGTGACCAGCTCGCCGGGTGTCGACGGCCCGCTCGCCTGACCCCCGCCACGCGGCACGCGGCGTAGGGTTCGCAGCCGGACAGGAGGCCCACGGTGCAGCACCTCGTCTACCTCGAGCCCGGTCAGGTCGCGTGGCGGTCGGTCGACGACCCCAGCCCCGCTGCGGACGGTGTGGTGGTGCGCCCCACCGCGGTCGCACGTTGCGACCTCGATCCGTTCATGGTGGCGTTCGGGCTCTTCCCGGGACCGTTCCCCGTCGGTCACGAAGCGGCCGGCGAGGTCGTCGCGGTCGGCGATGAGGTCGAGCGGTGGCAGCCCGGCGACCGGGTCGTGGTGCCCTTCCAGGTCTCGTGCGGCAGCTGCGAGCCGTGTCGCGCCGGCCGGTTCGCGGCGTGCGAGCCGCACCGGGCACGTGCCGGGGCGGCCTTCGGGTTCGGCTCCGAGGGTGGCGGCCACCCGGGGGCGGTCGCGGACCTGCTCGCGGTGCCGCACGCCGACCACCTGCTCCTCGCCGCGCCCGACGGGGTGGAGGACCAGCACCTGGCACCGGCGGCGGACAACCTCGCCGACGGGTGGCGTGCGGTCGTCCCGGCGCTACGTGCGGAACCCGGTGCCGACGTGCTCGTCGTGGGCGGCCTCGGGGTGTCGATCGGGCTCTACGCGATCCACGCCGCGACCGCGCACGGGGCGACCGGTCCCTACGGGACCTGCACGAGCGTGGCCATCCACTTCGGCGCGCCGATCCCGCTGCCACTACTGTCGATGTACACCAGGGGCATCACCTTCCACACCTCCCGGGCCGACGCACGCCGGCTGCTCGGCGCGGTGCTCGACGAGATCGCCAACGGCACGCTCGACCCCGGCGTGGTGCCGACGCGGGTCGTCGACTTCGACGAGGCAGCCGACGCCTGGGTGCAACCGGCCATCAAGCTCGTCGTCGCAGGCCGGGAGTGACCCTCCCCCGGGCGGGTCCTCGTGCCACGTCTCGAAGGCGCCGTTGACCACCCGGCGCGACAGCGTCCAGCGCCCCGACTTTCGCCCCGGTGAACCCAGTTCACACCGACCGTGGCGGCACCGACCGATCCAGATGCCGGATGTGAGGCCCCCTATGTTGGAGGTGCAGGCGACATCCGGCAGGTGACCTCCCCGTGCAGCGTTCGGGCACAGCAGCGTCGCTGGGCCTCGCGTTGATCCTCGGCCTGGCGGCATGTGGCGACGGACCGCCGCGAGCACCGGACCCGACAGGCCAGCCGACCGCGGCCTCACCGACCACCCCGGCGCCTGCGACAGGACCGCCCACCGCCGCGGGGACGCCTTCGCCTTCGCCGACGCCGACCGTTACCCGAGCGTTGGCGCCGGACCGCGCGGTGGCCCTGCGTCGGGGCATCCTGGTCGAGATCGCGATCCCCTCGGGAGAGATCGTCGGCGAACTCGAGGCCGATCAGGGCGATGGGGCCAGCAGTCTGGTTCACAGCCCGCTGCGCAACAGCGTGCTGTTCTCGCGCGTCATCACCGCCGCGCGCCAGGAGATCGTCGAGATCGGCCTCGGCGACGGCGGGACGGACGTCGTGGCTGTCGGGCACACCGTCGCGGTGGCTCCTGACGGTCAGCGCTTCGCCGTGGGCCGCCGGGAACTGGGCGAGCAGGCTCCCGATCAGGAGGTCCTGGAGATCCGCACCTTCGACGGGCAGGTGCTGCACCGGTGGGCCGACCCCGTCGCACCCGAGGAACCCGTCCGGATCTCACACCTGACCTGGTCGCCCGACGTCACCCGACTGGCCTTCCAACTCCGGTTCGAGGACGGGACCGAGGTCCGCATCCTGGACCCGGCGGCAGACGGCGACTCCCTCCAGCAGGACAGCCGCGAGGTACAGCCTTCCGGTGATCTTCGGATGCTGACGGCCCCGCAGTTCCGGCCGGGCACAGGAACCCTGACCGTCGTCGACGGTCCCGGGCTGGATCCTGACGCCCGTCAGGTCTGGCGCATCTCGGAGCTCGAGCCCGACACGGACGCCGTCACCGAGGTCCTGGTCGAAGCCGACCGGGCCGTCACCGAACTCGACTTCGACCCCACCGGCGAGCACCTGCTGTACAACCAACAGCACTCCCACCCACCCCGCGGAGAACAGACCCCCGGCCCCCCGATCCTGTCCCATTGGCACGACGGAAGCTCCACCGAGGTCACCGACGATGTGACCGACATCGCCTGGTGACGACGACCTCCGATCGACATCGGCCCACCTAGGGAGCCCAACGCACCGGTCGGCACGAGTGATCAGCCGTCGCGCGTCGAGCCCGACCAGTTCGCCAGCGCCCCGACGAACGCACGGTTGTGGTCGTAGTAGGGCACGACCTGGGCGACGCGGTCGAGCGCCTCGGTCGCGAGGAGGCCCAGCTTCTCGCTGAGGTAGCCCGCCGCGACGGTCGGGGTGCGGCTGTGGCCGCCGTGGCAGTGCAGGAACACACGCTTGCCCTGCGCCCGGTACCACGCCACCGCGTCCACCGCGTCGTGCAGCACGAACTCGAGGTGCGGGTTGGAGTCGTGGTCGGCCTCGTCGATCAGCCACACCTCGTGGTGCTCCTCGACGTCCGCCGGGACCTGCTGCGTCCCGACGCGGCACAGCGACACGACGACGTCGACCGGCTCGTCGAGCTCACCGAGCTGATCGAGGCCGCCGAGGCTGCCCAGCAGCAGCCCGTCGTCGTCGGGTAGCGCCGTGACGTAGGGCGGCTCCCCGCCGGTGGAGAGACGTTCGGCGGTGGGCCAGCCGATGCCGTCCGGGCGGCCGCCCCGCGCGGTGAGGACCGCGAGGCGCACGAGGTCGGCGGCGCGGTAGCCGGGCCAGCCGTGCAGCATCCGGCGCCACCGGAACGGGATGGCGGAGGCGCCCCACCGCGCCCCGAGCACCGCGCCGGCGATGGCAGCCACGGTGTCGGTGTCGTGCCCGATCCGCACCGCCGCCTCGAGCGCGTGCTGCAGGTGCAGGCACGCGAACGGACCGTCGGGGATCGCCGTCTGACTGATGGCCGCGTGGGCCGCCTGGAGGGCCGTGACCACGAACCCGTTGGGTGTGAAGCTCGCCGGCGGCTGCGTCTCGGCCGCGACGAGGCGCTCGTGCCAGAAGCTGCGTCGGTCCTCGGGCAGCAGCTCGAGCCCGTCGTGCACGCCGTCGAGGCGCTGCTCGCGCACGGCGCGGTCGATCGCGATGCACCACAGCACGCACGCTTCCTGACACAGCGGATCGGCGTGGGTGAGCGCGGACGCGGCGCGTGCCGCCTCGGCGATGGCGTCGTCGTCGCCGAGGTGCGCCAGCGCGACCGGCGCGGTGCGCATGAGGCTGCCGTTGCCGGCGGAGGAGTCCGGCTTGCGGGCGTGGTAGTCGGCGGCACGCGGGTCGAGGTCGGCGCCGGAGGCCGCCCCGCGCAGCACCGCGCTGATCTGGATCCCAACGTCCGCCGGCCCGGAGCGGAACCAGTCGAGGAACCGCTCCCCGATCGCGTCGAGCTCCACCGCGCCCGTGGCCGTGACGTCGGCGATGCACACGGCCATGGAGGTGTCGTCGGTCCACTCCCCCGGCGCGAAGCCGCCGACGCCGCCGCCGATCATGGCGATGTCGGTGTCGGGGCGCGGGGTGCTGAACTCGTAGCCCGCGCCGAGTGCATCGCCCGCCGCCATGCCCAGCAGCATCCCCGCGATCCGTTGCTTCTGACTCATCGTTCCTCCGTCGTCGATGCCGTACTAGGTGATCCATCCACGGCGGCGTCGTCCGCGGAGCAGCCGAGCGTCCCCTCGTCGACCACGATCACGACGGTCCGTCCCCGCCCCCGGTGCAGCAGCCAGACGACGGCGACCGGAACAGCTACGACGGTCAGCACGACCAGCACCGCCGCGACCCCGAGCAGCACGAGGACCAGACCCTCACCCAAGACCGGCTCCCGCCTGAGCACGGGGTCGTGCACCTGGCCGCGTTCGCGGCGCCCCGACCGTCACATCGATCATCGTCTCTTCCCCCGTAGGTGGTGGTCCTCGATCGGCGGAGGACCGAGGCCGACAGTGTCGCGGTCAGCTGTGACACGCCCCTCTCGTCGTGGAGGAACACGTCCTGGTAGCGCGGAGGTGGGACCGGCGAGGGCCGTCCCGGGCTCACCACAACGGAGCCTCAGTGTTGACGACGCGGATGTGCAACCGCAACGCTCGCTGGAGGGTCTGCAACGCGACGAGGAGCCGGACGTCGGTGGAACTGGACGTGCACCCCGGCACGCTGGCGGTCTGTCGGCTCGATCCGTCGACGCCGGAGCCGAGCTGGCTGGACACGCCGGCTGACCCGCTCGTGTCGGTCACGCGCACGGCCACGGAGCTGTCGATCGTCGCCCCGCAGGCAGCCGTACCGGCGGAGGTTCCAGCCGAGCGGGGTTGGTCGGCGCTGTCGGTGCGTGGACCCCTGGACTTCTCGCTCACGGGCGTCCTCGCTGAGCTGGCACGACCGCTGGCCGACGCTGGCGTACCCATCTTCGTGGTGTCGACCTACGACACCGACTGGCTGCTGGTACGCGAGGACCAGCTGGCGCGTGCGATCACGGCGCTGCGCGCGGCCGGGCACGTGGTCACGTAGGTGCCCCGCCCGTCGGCCAGTCCCCAGATCCGGGAGGGCTCGTCGGCCACCTGCCGTGGCCCGATCGACCACCACGCTGCCCGGAAACCACCGCATGCGGTGGTTGCGGTCGGTACCGGGCGGCTCACGACGTCGGTAGTGTCTGGTGGCGAGCGAGAACCACCGGACTCGGTGGTTTCTGTCCGCTCAGCCTTCGACCGAGCGGAGGAAGGCGCGCACGGCATCGTTGAAGGCCTCGGGTGCCTCCAGGTTGGTGTCGTGGCCGACGCCTGGCAGGACGACGAGCCGTGAGCCCGGGATCCTGGCGTGCAGGTCCTCCGCAACCGTCAACGGCGACCGCACATCCAGCTCCCCGTACAGCAGCAGCGTCGGCACGGCGATGCTCGGCAGCACGTCACGCAGATCGGCTTCAGCGAAGCTTCGTAGCATCGGCACGAGCCCGTCTGGGCGGGTGTCCAGCATCATCGCGGTCGTCTCCTCGACCACCTCCGGTGCGACCGTGTCGGTGAAGAAGGTGGGCAGGTAGTCCTCGACCCACTCGTGCGGTGACCGTTGCGCGTCGCGGAGGCCACGCTCGAGCCGCCCCTCGACCTCGTCGGGTGGCAGCGACCCGGCCCAGCCGGCGTAGGCGGAAGCCAGGATCAGTGTGCGAGGGATGTCTGGGTGTCGGCGGTAGAGCTCCAGCGCGAGCCCGCCGCCGAACGACAGCCCCAGCACGTGGGGCCGGTCGAGGCCCAGCGTCCCGATGAACCCGGCGAGGTGGTCCGCGTAGTCCGCCAGTCCGTAGCCGTCAGGAGGATCCGACGAGCCGCCACAACCAGGTGCGTCCCAGGCGACCAGCGTGAAGTCGTCGGAGAGCTCCTCGAGCTGGCGACGCCACGCCCGTCGGTCGGCGAAGCCGCCGTGCAAGAGCACCAGTGGTGGCCCGTGCCCGGCCTTCTCGAACGTGATGTGCAGCCCGTCAACGTCGACCTGATCCATGCCCTCACTGCGTGGTCGACAACCCGAGGTCCTCGCAGCAGCATGGCACCACCGATCACGTCTCGCACGCGAGCGATCCCGAACCACGCAACCGGCGCGAGGCCCCGTAGCTCACGCCCTCCCGCGCGTCAGCGGGCAGCCTCGAGCAAGCGCTGGCACGCCTCCTCGCAGCGGCGGCAGGCCTCGGCGCAGGCGCGGCAGTGCTCGTGCATGTCTGCGTGCTTCTCGCACTCCTCAGCACAGGCACGGCACGCCGCCTCGCAGACCTCCACGAGCTCGAGCCACGGTGCACCCGAAGCACCTGCGCGGGACACGACCTTCGCGGTCGCCGCACAGATCTCGGCGCAGTCGAGGTCCAGACGGATGCACCGGGTCAGGTCGGGGTTGCCTTCCTCCAGACACGCGTCGGCGCAGGCATCACAGTGTGCCGCGCAGTCGATCGCGCTCTCGATGAGAGCGGCCAGCTCGTCGGTGTTGAGCTGGTCGCCGTGGTCTCGCAGGACATCCTTCACAGCCATGGCATCTCCTCGTCGGTCGTCAGAGTCTCGAGGGTGGCGTAGCGAGGCCCGCAGCGCCGCCCCAGGATGGGTCCCTTCGTCAGTGGACACCTCGAGCACGGTGGCGACTCCTTGCCGCGATGGGGCACCGCACCGCGGTGGGGCATCACCACGGGAGCCTGGCATCCGTGTGCGACACCGAGAGTGGGCCACCCCACACCTACGCTGCGTCCCATGCCTGAGCCCACCTCGACGGTCGCAGCGGCACGGCCTGCCACCGCGGCCGCCGTCGGCGGCGCGCTGGGTCTGGCGACGTGGCCCGCACTGGTCGGGTTGCCCGACACCGTGCACGTCCCGCTGCTCGCGGTGCTGCTCGGCGCCATCGCGGGGATCTACGTCGGCTTCGGCCTGCGGGACGGCCGCACCACCGAGCTGGTGGTGGAGTCGGTCGTGGCCGCCGCGTTCGTCGCGGTCGCGGTGCTGGCGCTCGCCACCCAGCGGACGTGGCTGCTCGCGGTGGGTCTCGCGGCCCATGGAGTGTGGGACATCGCCCATCATCCCCGGCACGGCATGACCACGCACCTGCCGCGCTGGTACCCGCCGATGTGCGCCGTCTACGACGTCGTCGTCGCCGTCGGCATCGTCGTGCTGGCCCGCTGAACCCAGGGCGAGATCGACTCCCCCCGTCGACGCATCGCTGAGCACGGCGACGAGGAACGCGGGGGTGCGCGCCCCGCGCACCGACGGAAGGGTCCCGCTTGACCTCAAGTTGACCTGAGGTCGTAGCGTGCTCCACACCACATCCAGATGGGGGGCGACGGTGCTGCAGGACCACGGCGCTGACGGACGTCCCACCGTCCTGTCCGGCGGCGGCGGGCCGTTGCCCGCCGCTGCGGTTCGGGGTGGCATCTTCGGGGCGGGGCTGTGGCCGCTGAGCGTCGGCGGTGTTCTGCTGGTCACGCTGTTCGCGTTCGAAGCGATGGCGGTCGCGACGGCGATGCCGACGGTGGCCGCGGCACTCAACGGGCTGTCGCTGTACGGCCTGGCGTTCGGGGCGACCTTCGCGGCCAGCGTCGTCGCCATGGTGGTCGCCGGGATCGTCACCGACCGGCGCGGGCCGCAGCCAGCGCTGTGGCTCGGGATGGCCGCCTTCGCCGGAGGCCTCGTCATCGCCGGGACCGCGACCACGATGCCGATGCTCGTGGTGGGGCGGGCGGCCCTGGGCCTGGGAGCCGGGGGACAGATCGTCGCCGTCTACGTCATCGTTGGGCGTGGCTACCCGCCCGAGCTGCGCAAGCGGGTGTTCGCGGCGTTCGCCGCCGCGTGGGTCCTTCCCGCCGTGGCGGGCCCACCCATCGCCGGGGCGCTGGTGGAGTACGTGCACTGGCGCGCCGTGTTCCTCGCGGCTGCGGTCCTGGTCGTGCCCGCGGCCATCTCGATGCGGATCGGCCTGCGATCCCTACCCGTCGCGGACATCCCACGGACCGAGCCCGACCCCACGGCGCCCCGCCGCGTGCGTGCCGCGGTCGCAGCCGCCCTGGGCGCGGCGCTGCTGCACCAGTCGGCGCAGTGGAGCGCGACCGCGGCGGTCGCCGGGGTGCTGGTCGGCCTGGCCGCGATCGGCGTCTCGGTCCGCCATCTGCTGCCCGCCGGGACCCTGCGGTTCGGGGCAGGGTTGCCGTCCGTGATCGCGCTGCGCGGTGTGATCGCCGCCGCGTTCTTCGGCGCGGAGACCTTCCTGCCGTTGATGCTGACCCACGAGCGGGGCCTGACGCCCACCGGCGCGGGCGCCGTGCTCACGGTCGGGGCGCTGGGCTGGTCCGCCGGGTCGGCGTTCCAGGGACGCAGCTCATGGTCGCCCCGCCGGACGCTGCAGGTGGGGATGGCGCTCATCGCCGTCGGTATCGCGACCGTGGCGATCGCGGTCGCGCCCGTCGCCCCGACGCCGGTGGGTTACGTCGGCTGGCTGCTCGCAGGCACCGGGATGGGCCTGGTCTTCCCGACACTGTCGGTGCTGGTGCTCGAACTGTCACCCGCGGAGACCCAGGGCGCGAACGTGTCCTCGCTGCAGATCGCGGACGCCGTTACCGTCGCGACCGTGCTCGCGTTCGGCGGCTCGCTCCTGGCGGTGTTCGGGGCGCGGCCCGCCGTCTACCTCGCCGGGTTCGCGCTCAGCGCGGCGATGGCCGCCGCCGCGGTGGCCGCCGCGGGGCGCGCCACGGCTACGAGCTGACCCCGATAGGCGACGGCAGAGCCCGCGCCGCGGCCCAGGCATCACGAGTCGATGCAACGCACCCTGGGTGACGGGATAGTTAGCATCCGGGCGGGCTCGTGACATGTTCGAGGGGCTTCGCGAGCCCGTGGGCAACTGCAGCGAGAGCGCAGGACGGGACCGACATGGCCTACGCGATCGGCCGCATCACCGGGTACCTGATCATGGGCATGCTGCTGGCCTACGGGATCGTCTACATCGTGGCCCGTCGGCGGACAGGCGACCCCGGTGCCGCCCGCGAGCGTGCGCGAAGCTGGCGGACCGGCGCGATCGGCCTCGTGATGGCCGGCGTCCTCATCGTGATCACTGCCTCGGGCGATGTCGCGCAGACGAGCCGCGAGACGGAGGCGGCGGAGCGGCTCGACGTCTCCGACCTGTTCGTGCCCCTGCCGTCCGGCTACACCTACCTCCCTCCGCTGGGACCCGACGAACCCCTCCTCGAGGCCTTCCGAGAAGAGGATCCCGTCGGAGTCGAGGCGCGCCGGGTCGAGGCCGACGACCAGTCCGAGACACTCGTCGTCGTCATCGAGAGGCGGCCCGGTGAACTCGACCTCGACAGCCTCGCTCGAGGCTTCACCGAGTCGGGCGGACAAGAGCTGGAAGCGGTGACCATCGCTGGGAAGCCTGCGCGGAGCGGCGAGGTCGCGGGACAGACGATGCTGTTCTCACACCTCGACGTCTTCATCGTCATGGTCATCGGCGAACGCGACCACGTGCAGACCATCTCGGAGGCGCTGCTCGGCGGCTACGACAGCCTCTAGCGAACGAGGCGTTCGACGCGGGGCCCGTCTCCGGCACCGTGGGGTCAGTACCGGATGTCGAGGGCGTAGCGCAGCGCGCGCTTCAGCCCCGCGGCGCAGCAGCTCCGAGGGTGCAGACTCACAGACGGAGGACATCGCGGCGGGTCTGTGGAACCCGTCACCTCACAGAGACGGTGAGCTGAGGTGGAGGACTAGCTCCGTGGACGAGCCGTCAGATCCCTCTACCGAGCATCCCGGACCGCTGGATGTCGAAACGCCGCTGCGCTCAGCACGCGAACACGCGGTGAAGGCGCTGGCGGCGCTTGTCATCGCCAGCGCCTCTGTGTTCTTCCTCCTCGACGCGTACGGGGCTGGGGTCGGGTGGCCGGAAGGCGACTACCGGGTCGAGGGCGAGGTCGTATCCCGCTTACGGACCAGCGGCGGTGTGGCCGTCTTCTTCGTAGGGCGAGGTCAAGGAACCGAGGTGCGTTGGCAACGTTCCGGCGACGCGGATCACCGATGGGAGGTCGGTGACACGCAGGAGGGGTGGGTGGTCAATGGCAGGTTCCACGCCGACTTCCTCCCTACCGTGTCGGGACCAGCCGACGCGTTCTACTTCCTGCTCACTGCGGTCTTCGTCGCGTGGGGTTCGCGCAGGCTCTTCGGCATCGCCATCGCCATCGCCGATGCCCGCCGGACGGGCGACCCTCCCCGTCACGGATACGTGGCGTTCGTCAGGAACCCCGTCCACGGCGCGATCCGTGAAGTGCTTCTGATCTGGTGGGCGGACCCGACGAGCACCAAGCCGCTCCCGGAACCCGACCTGACACTGCTCGCGGACGAGGAGGTGGGCGCCGAACTGATCGGGTCGAGAGGACCCAGGATCTGGGAGGCCTGGGTCGACACCGGTCACCACCGGTGGTCCAAACCCCGGTGGATCAGCGTCCGAGAGGGCGTGTTCATCCCCCATCGGCGAGCGATCCTGGGCGGGCCAGCGCTCCGCAACGCGAGGAAGCAAGAACCGGTCGGGCCGCTACCTCTGGCGACAACGGAGGCGCCCGTCAACCTCGCGGAACGGGGAGGGCGCCGTCACCGTTTCGTGCCGATGCTCCTTGGGCGCCTAGTGCTGGCTGCCGGTATCGCTGCTGTTTCCGGTCTCTCCGTGGGGTCCGGGGAGCGCCTGCTGTGACCAGCTCGACGGGGCTGCCGTCCTGACCTCGGGCGGAGGCGCTCCACGGCTGAGGTCGCGTCGATCGTGGTGTAGCCGGAGGTCTCGCGTCAGCATCTGGCGCGGCACGAGACCTACTTCGGCTCGAGGCGCGAGGTGAAGTCGAGGCCGCGGCCGACCCACGCGCGCAGGTCGGCGTCGGCGGCGATCCCCTCCGGCGCGACGTAGACCATGCCCGCCATCGGCTCGCCGGTGAAGTCCATCTCGCGGGCGTGGGGCTGGGCGAGCGCGTCCGCGTGCCCGTCCTTGCCGACGCGCACCATGAGCTCGTCGCCGAGGACGCCCACCGTCATGTGGCCCGCGACCATGAAGGCGAGGCCGCCGAACATCTTGCGCTCCACCGGCTCGACGTCGCTGACGACGAGGGCTTCGCGCACGCGGTCGGCGAGATCTTCGCCGTAGGCCATCGTGGACCTCCCGCTCAGCCCGACGTGGTGGTGTCGCCGGGGGATTCGACCTCGGCCTTGAGGCGGTCGAGGCCCTTCTCGAAGTCGGGACCGATCAGCTTGTCCATCGACGTGAAGATGCCCATCACCTTGGTCATGAACGTCTTGGGTCCGGTCATCGTCCACGTCACGGTCGTGCCGCCCTCCTCCGGTTGGAGCTCGAACCGTGTCGTGCTGCGGGACTTGAACGGCTTGAGGAACTGCAGGTCGATCGTGATGGCCGAGTCGGTCACGTCCACGATCTCCATCCGGCCCTCGCCGGCCTTGCGGTTCCCCTGCCACTCGTACCAGGCGCCGACGCCGGCGTCGGCGCCGCCGTAGTTCCGGCTCAAGGCGGGGTCGAGGTCCTCCCACGGCGACCACGACGTCCACCGGCGGAAGTCGACGATGCGCTCACGCACCTGTTCCGCGGGAGCCTCCACGTGGCCGCTGCGCTCGACGGTGTAGGTGTCCGAACCAGCCATGATGGCCTCCCTCTACGCGTAACGGTCCCCGGCCCGACGCACCTCAGTCGGTCGTGCGTCTGGCACCTGTCGGCCGGCTTGAGTCGGTCGTTGTGCGTGCTCTGCAACGGAACGTAGTGTCTACGGGCGTGTCCAAGTCACCATGACGCTCCCCGTGGCAGGCGTCGCTGACTGAGCTCCTCAGCTGAGGCGCCAGGTGCTCGTGTCACAGGTGCGAGGCAGACTCGAGCGACCCACAGGAAGGACGGTGTTGCCTCGTGAGGCGCCCCGACGTCACGACGCCACGATGAGTAACCCGACGAGACCACTGCTCCCCATCGACCCGCAGCGCGTCGATGAGACCGGACTACCCTGGGCCTTCCTGAGCAACGCCACCGACCTCAGCGCCCACGTCCCGGGGCTGTTCGTGGTGGTCGGCCCCGCCTCGGGCATCCACGCCATCAGTTAGGTTCACCTAACCTCACACCTCGTCCGGACGACCGACACATCGCCCAGGAGCATCCGGTTCATGGCTACCTCCACCCCATCACCCACCGCCGACCTCGACGCCCTCGAGCAGCACCGGGGCGAGCTGACCGGCTTCTGCTACCGCATGCTCGGATCGGTCTTCGAGGCGGATGACGCCGTGCAGGAGACGATGCTCCGGGCGTGGCGCGCGCTCGGGTCGTTCGAGGGCCGCTCATCGCTGCGCTCGTGGCTGTACCGCATCGCCACGAACGTCTGCCTCGACGTTCTCCGCAGCAGCCAGCGGCGCGTGCGCCCCATGGACCTCGGCCCCGCACTGGAGCCGGTGAGCGAGAACCTCAACACCCGCCCCGAGGCGACCTGGATCGAGCCGTTGCCCGATCCGGCGGACGCCGCGGTCGCGCGGGACTCGATCCGGCTCGCGTTCGTCGCCGCGCTCCAGCACCTGCCGCCGCGCCAGCGCGCCGCGCTCATCCTGTTCGAGGTGCTGGGATGGCAGGCCAGCGAGGTCGCCGAGCTGCTCGACACGTCCGTGCCGGCGATCAACAGCGCCCTGCAACGTGCCCGCGCGACGCTGGCGACCGCCGAGCTGACGCCGTCCGCCCCGGCGAGCGACGACACGGCGCTGCTCGACCGCTACGTCGCCGCGTTCGAGGCCTACGACATCGAGGCGCTCACCTCGCTGATCCACGAGGACGCGATCCAGTCGATGCCGCCCTACGACCTGTGGCTGCGCGGCCGCGACGACATCTTCGCGTGGTGGCTCGGGCCCGGGATCGACTGCAGGAACTCGCGCGTCATCCCAACCACCTCGGCCAATGGCTCCCCCGCGTTCGGCCAGTACAAGCCCGATCCCGACGGCGGCTACGCGCCGTGGGCGCTGCAGGTGCTCGAGCTGTCAGAGGGACGGATCGTCGAGCTCACCTTCTTCCTCGACACCGGACGCCTGTTCCCGCTGTTCGGCCTGCCCGACCACCTCGAGCGGTAGTCGCCAGCCGACCAGGACCCTCGCCAGCCCCATGAACTCCGCCAGATCGACCAGCTCCGGCGACGCGTGCAACAGCTCCACGCGGCACCCGATGCCGCGCGCGACGAGCTGCAGGCGCGCCAGCGCCCCGATCGTGGCTGCGTCCGGCGGCAACCCGCGGAGGTCGAGCCTGATCGTCACCTGGCCGTCATCGTCCATCAACCTTCAGACGGTACGAACCGCACGAACTCACCGGTGACCGATGAGTTCCGCGGTCGAGCCTCGTCGTAGCTGATGTCGCCAGACCCGAGGAGGAAGCAGCGATGCCCCAACTGACGCCCCACCTGTGGTTCGACAACCAGGCCGTCGAGGCGGCCGAGTTCTACGTGGACACGTTCCCGGACTCGAAGATCACCGACGTGACGGTGCTCCACGACACCCCTTCGGGAGACGCCGAATCGGTCTCGTTCGAGCTGTTCGGCCAGCCGTTCATGGCCATCAGCGCGGGACCGCTGTTCACGTTCAACCCGTCCATCTCGTTCCTCGTCGCCTGCCACTCGATCGAGGAGGTCGACGCGTTCTGGGATCGGCTCGCCGAGGGCGGCACACCCCTCATGGAGCTGGGCTCGTACCCGTTCAGCGACCGCTACGGCTGGGTCGAGGATCGCTACGGGCTGTCCTGGCAGGTCATGTACGACGCCGCGGGCCAGGCCGGCCGGCGCATCACCCCCACGCTGATGTTCACCGGCGACGTGAGCGGCAAGGCGGAGGAGGCCATCACCTTCTACGCGTCGCTGTTCCCGGACTCCGAGGTCGGCGACATCGCGAGGTACGGGGACGACGAGGAGCCGGACGCCGAAGGCACGGTGAAGTTCGCCGGCTTCACGCTCAACGGTCAGTCGTTCGCCGCCATGGACAGCGCACGTGTCGACGACGCCGGGTTCAACGAGGCGATCTCGATCATGGTGGGCTGCGAGGACCAGGACGAGGTCGACCGCTACTGGGACAGCCTCTCCGCGGTCCCCGAGTCCGAGCAGTGCGGCTGGCTCAAGGACCGCTACGGCCTGTCGTGGCAGATCGTGCCCGACGTCATGGGCGAGATGCTCACCAGCGGCAGCGAGGAGCAGACCAGGAGGGTCACCGAGGCCTTCCTCCCGATGAAGAAGCTCGACATCGCGACGCTCCAGCGCGCGTACGACGGCACGGACGATCCGATCGGAGGTTGATCGTGGCAGGCAAACAACGCGTACGTGTCGCTGCGCCCGACCAGCCGCGAGAAGGCGGAGCCAAGGGCGAGACGGAACCCGCCGATGGCTAGACCCGCCAGGATCGGGGCGGTCGAGCCCCCGGTCGCCCGCATCGCCCTCAGCGCCATCCACGCCGAGGGCCTGGTCAAGACGTTCAGCAGCCGCGACGGCGACGTCGAGGCGGTGCGGGGCGTCGACCTCGAGGTCACGACCGGCGAGGTCTTCGGCTTCCTCGGTCCCAACGGAGCCGGCAAGTCGACCACGGTGCGGATGCTGACGACGCTGATGCGCATCGACGCCGGCTCAGCGGCGGTGGCCGGGGTCGACGTGGCAGCCGAGCCCGATCGCGCACGCCAGCACATCGGTGTGGCGCTGCAGGAGGCGGGGCTCGACAACCGCCAGACCGGACGCGAACTGCTGGTCCTACAGGCCCGGCTGTTCTCGATGACGCCCCGCGAGGCCGCCGACCGCGCCGAGGAGCTGCTCGAGCTCGTCGAGCTCACCGACGCGGCCGACCGCCTGATCAAGGGCTACTCGGGCGGCATGAAGCGACGGCTCGACCTCGCCTCGGCGCTCGTGCACGAGCCCGACGTGCTGTTCCTCGACGAGCCCACCACCGGGCTCGATCCCGCCAGCCGCCTGACGGTCTGGGACGAGGTCCGTCGCATCAACGCCCGCGGGACCACCGTGTTCCTCACGACGCAGTACCTCGAGGAGGCCGACCAGCTGTGCGACCGGCTGGCGATCATCGACGAAGGACGGATCGTGCGGGAGGGCTCCCCGGACGAGCTGAAACGTCAGTTGCGGCAGCGGCTCGATCTCGACCGCGAGCCCACCCTGGACGACGTGTTCCTCGATGCCACCGGCCGCACCCGCGAACGGGTTGCCGGGGCGGTCAAGGAGGTGACCGCGTGAGCAGTTCCCTCGTGCTGGGTCAACGCGCGATCCGGGAAGCGCTGCGGGCGCCGGACGCCCTGCTGCCGACGCTGTTCATCCCGCTGTTCTTCCTCGTCGTGAACGTCGGCCAGGCCGGGCGCATCTTCCCGTCCAACGACACGGCGTTCCTGCACGGCCAGAGCTACGCGGCGTTCCAGCTGCCGAACTCGCTGCTGATCGCTGCGTCCTTCGGCAGCGCCGCGCTCTACCTGGTCGAGGAGATCGAGGGGGGCTACCTCGACAAGCTGCGTGCGACCCCCGTCTCCCGCGCGTCGATCGTGCTGGGCCGGCTGTTCGCCGAGTTCGTCAAGAGCCTCGTCGTCAGCACGCTCGTCGTGGTGCTCGCGCTGCCGTTCGGGGCGCGGATGGCGAGCGGGTTCGCGGGCTTCCTGGCGCTCATCGTGTTGATGGCGCTGTGGGCGATGGTGTTCAGCGGCTTCATGCAGCTCGTCGCGCTCAAGACCCGCAGCGCTGCGGCGACGCAGTCGGCGGGCCTGGTGTTCTTCCCGCTGCTGTTCCTGACGCCGAACTTCGTCCCGCGCGAGCTGCTGACACGGCCGATGGAGATCGCGGCGACCTTCAACCCCGTGACATACATCATGGAGGGATCGAGGTCGCTGATCCTCGAGGGCTTCGAGCTGGCCTCGGTCGCACGCGGGTTCGTGGTGGTCGCGCTGGCCGGGGCGGCGATGATCGCGCTGAGCATCCGTTCGATCAACCGCTACGACTGAGCGCTCTGGCGCGGCCTCACCGAACGCTTCGAACGGCTTATCGGGCCCGTCGCTGCAGGGTGGCGGAGCACCTGGCGGATACCGGACTGCTCGACGACCGCCGCATCCTGAGCGGTTTCCCCCATGCCTCGGGCTCCAACGCGGACCGAATCGCGTACTTCCTGGGGAGGAAGGCCGCGCGGGACCTGTCCGACAAGACGAACGCGGCCGTGATCGACGCCGCCAAAGAACGACTCAAGACAAGGTCGCGGAACTCGCTGGCTTGCGCGGGGAGGAGGACGCACCCGGCGGATGATTTGGCGGGAAACACCCAGGACTGTCCCAGCCCTCCTCTAGGGTGCGGCCAGCGGCCATCTCAACGGGGGATCACGTAACCGAACGTCTGCTCACACCATCCAAGGTCACGGCCTGGCTGGACTGCAACCACCACCTGACACGCTGCGCCAGCAGGCCGACGCCGGCGAGCTCGAGGTCACCGGCACCGGCTTCGGCGCGCTCAGCACGCTCCCGTACTCGATACTGAACTCAACCAAGCTCGTGACCGTGACACGGTCCTCTACGACCTGGAGACGAGATGGCTGACATCAAGCTGTTCCAGACGGCTGGCCCGACGCCTATCGAGCTCGACGCACGGTCGGCCGCCCTCGAGAAGTCCCTCCAGAACCTGATCGAAAGACATCTCGACGTCTTCCTGGGCGTGCGGTTCCTCGCGAGCGAGTACTCCACCGGCCGCAAGCACCGGGGACGCATCGACACTCTCGGTCTCGATGAGAACAACTCCCCCGTCATCATCGAGTACAAGCGCTCGACCGGCGAGAATGTCATCAACCAGGGGCTGTTCTACCTCGACTGGCTGCTGGACCATCGCGCCGAGTTCCAAGCGCTCGTTGCTCAGGTCGTCGGTGGCGATGTTGTCGTCGATTGGTCTGCCCCGCGGCTTCTGTGCATCGCCGGCGACTTCACCCGGTACGACGAACATGCTGTGGAGCAGATCAGCCGATCCATCGAGCTCATCCGCTACCGACAATACGGCAGCGAGCTCTTGCTGTTCGAGCTGGTCAACGCCGCAGCGACCGACGCCAGCGCGCCTACCACGCCAACGAGCGGCGCTGGATCCGAGAAAACGGTCGCCGATTACCTCGCGCAGGCTCCTGCCGTGATGGTCGATCGCTACAGGACGCTGGAGGAGTTCGCACTGTCACTCGGGGACGACGTGACGAAGAAGGAGTTGAAGAACTACTTCGCGTTCCGGCGCCTGAAGAACTTCGCCTGCATCGAGGTGCACCCAGGTGGCGGTCACCTGCTCGTATACGTGAAGGTGAATCCGGACGAAGTCGAACTCGTCGACGGCCTGTTGCGAGATGTCCGGAACATCGGACACTTCGGCACTGGTGACCTTGAGGTCCGAGTCACCGACGACGACCACCTCGATGTCGCCAAGGAAATGATCCGGCGTAGCTACGAGGTCAGCTGACGCTCAGCACAAACGATGGGGAGACCTACAGCGCACGATCCGACGGCGCGTGCGCGACCTCGGAGGCAAGTGATCGGGATGCAGCGCCACGTGCGTGGGCACACCGGAGCGGCGAAACCCCTGAGTAGTGTGTTTCGGCGACTCACGTACGAAGCCGTGGCCACGTGCAGACGACCTCATGGCCGCAGCAGCTCATAACGCTCCCTCGGAGCGCGCGTCCGGGAGTGACCAACTGGCGGCGATCGGCCGCCAGTAGAGTTGGCCCGCAGATGGTACGCGCCGTCTTGGCGTGCCTCGTCTCGAGTTCCAGAGCCTTGTCGTCCTACCAGCGGACTGTCGCCTCGTCGGGCTACCGAAGTGCGTCCACAGGCTCCAGCTCACCGAAATTTCCTGCCGCAAGCGCTACTGCTACGCGCAGTGCTACAAAGAGTCTTGAGTGGGCTGCCCCGGGGCTAAGAGGCGGCCCTCGTATTGGTACAAGTCGTATTCGTATCCCTCCAGCATGTCCATTAGCGACTCCGTCGCCTCACTAGTAAAGACAACGACCTGGCCGTGCTCATTCGCCATCGTCGCTGCCCGCTGGAGCAAGTGTTCCAGACTGACATCATCGACGCCCTGCTGTCCTGGCTCATCGAAGAGGAGAAATCCTGGGTGGTTAGTGTCGAACCGGCGTCCCGTCGCCATTAGCCCGAGCATGTACGACCAGATGAGTCGGATCAGGTCGCTACCCGAGAGTTCGAAGTGCAAGTCGAAGCCCTCGACAGAGGGGCGATAGCTGTCTTCGTCGAGCTCGATTGACGTCACAGGTATCGAGCCGAGCCCGTAGTCAGAGAGTTGATCTCGGAGAAAGTCCCCGAAAGCCTGAACCTTCTCCCGATCTCGAGCTGAGAGTCGCGCCGAGCGCAACTGATCGCGCCGTTCCTCCAACTCTTCGAGCCGCGAGGACAGGGTCACCAACTCTTCCTCCAGATCGCTGAGGAGGTCAGCAGCCTCGCGTATGCTCTCTAGGCGCCTCTCTACGAACAGGCGTCTTTCAACGTCCGCTTCCGTTGGGGCGCCGGAGGGTTGGCTGAGTGACTGTCGTAGGCTGCGGAGCTGGGCCTGGACAGATGCTGCTTCGGTTCGGAGCGCGGCCAATTCCGTTTGAACGACTTCCTGATCTTCGATGGCGGCGGCGAGGAGGTAGCGAAGTGTCTCCCGCTGTTTCTCCAAGAACGTGATGCTCTCGTCGACGCTAGTGACGATGACTCCCTCTGCATCCTCCAGCAGTGCGTCGGGCAGGGGCCGCTCGCAAGTGGGGCAGTGCTCCTGTGCCATGGGACTGTGGAGTGGGGACGACCCGAAACGGCGGAGCGTGCGGACGTCTCGGTATCGGCTCAGGTCCGATTCGTTCTCCTCTAGGCGACGGTCGAGGCGGCGCGAAGCTTCCGCCGACGCATCTGCCTGGGATTGCAACGCTTGCCCACGCAGAAGCAGTTCGTCCAACGTCTCCTGGCCCTGAGCGAGTTCAGCCAGTACCGCTTCGTCCGTGTCGGACGAGGCCGAGCGGCTTCCTTGTTGCCGTAGACGGGACAGTTCTTCTTCTAGTCGCTCCTGGACCTCGGAGACTGGCTGCCAGCCGTCGGAGCCGGCCACAATCAGTTGAAGATCAAGGCTGGTCAGGCCGATACGCGGCTGGCTCGGGTACTGTGGAGCACCCAGGCCGCGAGTTCGAAGCGCTTCGCGGAAGGCAGCCACGACTGAGCGCCAGTCGGATCGCAACTGACGGATGTCGGCTTCGACTTGCTCAAGCTCTGCTTGCCAGTTTCCCGATTCAAGACTCAACAAAAACTGGATCGCCTGCTCGGCAGGCTGTCGAATCCTGAACTGGCGCGGAACCGTCGCGGAGATGTCGGACCAACCGCGCTTCTGTTCGACCACTAAGAAGGGAAAGAGGCATTCGACATACAGAGGCACAAGCGTTCCGTCGAAGCGAGGAACGTGGGGAAGGCGCCACCCGAGAAACTGTGCGAGAAGACGGTGGAACCCAGCTTCGTTCTGCGCAGCGCCTTGGTACCTAACGAAGTAATCCCTACCTTCTGCCTCACCGCCTCGCCAAACCCGTACTAGACGGGGATCGAAATTCTGGCTCCGGCCATAGCGTTGCGTGCGTAGCCGTTCTCCCTCGCCATTCACGATGACAACCTCGACCCAAGAAGCTTCAACCGGGATCTCCTCGGGACTTACCGAATCTCGTACCGAGCCGGTCATTGCATGTTGTAGGAGTGCACCGGAAGTCGATGACACCATGTGGTCAAGACCGAGTCCGTACAGCAAGCCCTGAACTACCGTCGACTTGCCCATGGAGTTGTCCGCACGCACGATCTGCAGACCAGTCTCGAACTCCTGGAAGAACTCAAACGTGCGACTTGCCGTGAGCGACGTGAGCCGTATCGATTCAAGATGCATCAAAGGGACACCCCCTCGACGTCTGCAGAGGTCGGTAGCAGGGCCACCACCCGGCTTTGGGTGATCGGTTGAGGGAGTTCGTTCAGCAATTGGACTACGTCGGACATCAGGCCCGCATCCAGGAGCTGCGTGAGATGTTCTCGGCCGCTATGCGTGAGGACGATCGAGCCGCTGGACTGACGATCTGCCAGTCCGCGGATGACCGCACGCGTGACTGCCTGATCCACGGCCGGGTTGAAGCGGACCCCCATCCGTCGCCAGATACTGCGCTGGGGAGTGTCCGCTGCGTAGGCAGCGACGAACTGGCTGAAGTTCTCTCTGCTCCTCGCAGCCCACACCAATGCATGGAGTTGGGGAAGACCCGCTCGGTCGCCCCAGCAAGCATCTATGGCTAGTAGAACGACCGCGACCATCCAGTCGGGCCTCAGTTCAGGCGGGAGGTGCTGCCCACGTCGATCGAACTGGGATCTCATTCCTCGACCCAGTCCAGCCGGCAATCGAGGATCCAGCTGGCCGTCGCCCCTCTGGCCAGCTTGAGTATGTCTGCAGCGGACAGCGCAGGAAGGGCGTCGCTGAACACTTCTTGGAGACGGGCGACGATGTGCTGGATGAGTTCCCTAGGCGTTCCTGAGTGGCCATCGATTTCGAATCCGATTCCCTCAACCTCAACGGCTTCCGTGCGCAACATCGCTTGATGAGCTTCCGGGAACTGCTCGAGAGCGGCTTGCGCCTCTAGGTACCGCCCATAGAAGGCTTGAATGTCGATCACGAACCGGTCACGCCGTGTGGCGTGTTCCGGTTCCACGCTCTCCGCTTTGCGACTCAAGTTTCCTATGAATTCCGGTGGACTGGTGGCTGCAGGCGGGTTCTCCTGGTGAGGGAGGGCGACGTTGCTGGACACCAGGTTCAGTGCGGCCTCAATGTCGCCCCGCAGAGCAGCAGCGTCACGAATGTGGATTCGAAACTGGGGGTCGATGCCGTCGAGTCCCATTTCACGAACTTCCTGAGCCTTCTTAGCTGCGTGATCGAGAAGGTGTCGACTGTCGTGCTTGGGCACGACCAGTTCCCAGACGGCGATCGGTCCCCCCAACCAATCGGTGATGGTCGAAAGGTTTTCAATTGTCGTCCGAAGATCGTCCGTGATCTTCCTCTGCTGCCTTTTCAGGCGGGTGGGGACGTCCAGGAAGGGGTCCGCGGGGCCGTAGCACTGAAAGACTCGCCGAGAGTCAGGTTCGTAGCCGTCGATTCCGCAATCACCATCGTGCTGGGCCGGGACCGGTTGGAAGTTGGGGTACCGGTGACCGAGAGCGCGTACCGCGACGTTCTCCCAATCGTCCCCGGCCAAGTGTTCGCCGTAGATAAGTCCCCCGATCCTCGCCGAGGAACCCTAGTCGTGTACCCCACGCAAGACTAGAACCCGCCGGAATGAGGTCCTCCCTCAGCTCGGGCCCTGTCGGGGGCGCCAACTCTCGAGGCGCCCCCGGGCACCGATAGCTCCGGTGGCATCTCAACACGGACTGGACCGGCCAGAGCGCAATCTTGGGGGTGACACCGCATGGGCTACGTTCTCGGCGCGTGGCGGTTTCGAGCGGCTCGACTGGCCAACGAAGGCGCACACAGCGGGACGCTCGCGCTGGGCCCGACCTAGGGCTTGACGTCGTTGAGGGCCGTTCTCAAGGCGTGCGACCAGCGAACCAGCGGAGATGTGTTTTCGGGGCGTGTGGACGATCCGCGAGAACGAAGCGACGCAGGGGGTGCCAGCGCCCGAAGGCGGCCCAGCATGTTAGCGCGGGTGGCAGCGACTGCTCTCGGGTGCCGTCATCGCCGCGCAAGCTCGTCGCGTATCTCCTCCATGACCGGGCGCAGACTTTGAAGATGATCGATAACGGCCCCGCAGTAGTCGCGCAGCTCGCGGTCGCCGGACCAGACGTCCCCGAAGGGTTCGAGCGCCCAGCCGTCACCCTCCGGGGCAGGCCGTTTTACGTACGTGTAGTGCGCGACGCGAACTCGGGCCTTCGCCGCGTCACGAGCGATCTCGGCGAAGCGCCAAGCTTCCAGCGGAGCTACAAGCGGGTCCTTCTCGTCCGCGGCCATGAGCGCCTTGATGACGCTTGAGAGGTTCGTGGTCGAGCAGCCAAGGCTCAGGGCCTTGTTCAGACCCGCCGCCACGCGGTCGCCCGCGGCGATGAACGCCTGCAGGACGCCCTCGAAAGTGAGCTTGGACGGCGACCGGAGGCACCGGACCGCGCGGCAGCTCCTCGTAGGCGCGCTCCAGCTCGATCAGGTGGTACTCAGCGATAGCGATCTTGCGCTCTGCGCCATCGAGGTACCGCTCCAGAGCCTGGTTCGCGCCATTCACGACGGCTCGTAGGGCGGGATGTCGAAGTGTTCGATGACCTTCTCGAGCGTGAACTGCTGGCGCAGCTGGCAGACCGAGTTGGGGACCGCGAACATGCCCTTCTCCCAGTAGCCGTCGGGCTCGGGCACCGCCTTGATCCACTCGACCCGGACGACGTGTTCGATGGCCTCGGGGTCGTCGAGGTGCTCATCCAGTCGCGGCGACTTCAGGGGAAGTTGCAGGAGAGGCGTACCGTTCACCTCGAAGTCCGTGATCGGCACAGCACGCTCGCGCACGATGCCGACACCGACGTACCCGTGACCTGGCGCCAAGACGAACACGCGGTCACCCAGGGCGAGGTTGAACAGCGGCTTGATCCAGCGTGGTCCACCACTCGCCGAGACGAAGCCGTACTGCCGCCCGTCCTCCCACGCGCGAACCTGGGGCGGCCCGAAGGTCACGTAGTAGTCGTGCCCGTTCCAGGGCGGCCGCCGTCCGGCGACGCGGCTGCTCTTGACCTCGACCTCGGTGGGATCGATCAGCCACGAGCGTGCCAGGTACTCAGCGCCCGTCTCGACATCGGCGAAGTAGCGGAAGAAGACGGCGTTCACGGGAACGCCGTACTCCTCGGTCAGGTACGTGACGATCCGTTCCGTGCTGGGGTCCAGCTCGCTCGCGACGATCACGAGGTGGTGTTGCTTGTTGAGGTTCTCATCGGGCGACTCGCCGAACCGCTCGTCGTAGGCGACCTCGAACTCCAGCCCCCGTCGCGGACCGTTCCGTGCCCAGATGTCGCGGATGTCCTCGTAGCTGAGGTCCTTCACCCACGAGGCGTAATCGAGGACCTGCGCCACAACGTCGCGGGGCGTCCGATCACGCTTGAGCTCGATGACGTGCAGGTCACCATCCGCATCGATGGCCAGTACATCGATGTACCCGCCGGCCGCCGTCGGGATCTGGCGACCCACGACCATGACACCGAGCCCCAGGATGTCGATGTCGTAGACGAGCAGATCCTCAAGGCGCTTCTCATCGGGCATCGACGTCGCGGCCAGGGATGTCGCCTTGTCCCCCAGTAGACGCCATACGCCGAACTCGACCGGCATGGGTGCCCTCCGTCTTCGTTAGGCACATCTTGCCTGTTACGGCCGTCCTCAGCGACCGAAGACGCCGACGAGATGGCCGGACGTGACCGCGTGGACGCGGAGAGCCGGGTCTTCCGTCACGCGTCGGCGTGCGGCCGCGCTCCTACACAGGTCATTGACTGACACGACCGGGCACGTCGTGCGGTGGCCACTCACCATCATCGGAGAGAGGCAAGCGGGCTAGTTCTGACCGGCGTCGCCGCCAGTCAGGCATCGCGGCGGTCAAGAGGCGCTCGAAGCGCTCGGTGTGGCCTGGCTCCACCAGATGCAGCATCTCATGAAGGATCACATACTCGAGGCACGGACGAGGCTTCTGCGCAAGCTGGAGGTTGAGCCAGATCCTCCTGGCCTCCGGGTTGCAGGTCCCCCACTTCGTTCGCATGCGACGGACGCGCCACTCGACCTGTGCGACGTCGAGCTGCTCTTCCCACTTGTTGACCAGAGCTGGCACAGCGACTTTCAACTCGCGACGTCGCCACTCCTCCAAGATCATCGCGCGCTCATCGCGGTCTGCTGCGGTCGGGACCGTCAAGAGCAAGATTCCACGACCGGCGATCTCGACCCCCGACGTCTTCCCACCCGAGACGACCCTCAGCCGGTGTCGCTTTCCCCATACATAGTGACTCTCGCCTGTGACCATCTCCCGAACTGATTGCCGAGGCTGGGCGAGCAGCTCATCGCGCTGGTCTCGGATCCACTTCAGCCGGTCCACGACAGCCATCCGCACCGCGTCCTCGTCCATGTGCTCGGGTGCGGAAACACGGATCAGACCATCCGGTGGGTAGACCGCGATGTGCAGGTTCTCGATCTGCTTGCGGACCACGTGAACGGTGAGGTCGCTCACCGTGATGGTTAACCGCTCAGTACTCATCCTGGGCCTTGATGATCTCGAACAGCTCTTCGGTGTTGTACTGGGCACGCTGCTCACTGCTTAGGACTGCATCGAGCGCCCTGTGGATCTCACGCTGCTTCATGACGCTGCTCCGCCAGCCATCGCGCTTTGTACCGCGCACGGCTTCATCGATCGCCAGGGCCAGCTGCTCGTTGCTGTCGAGGTTGTCGTACAAGGCCCGCCTTGCAGGGCTGTCGATCGGCGCCGGATAGGAAGCGCCCCCTGGTCGAGTGACCTGGCCTGCGATTTTCTCCAGCTCCTTGAGGTACTGCCGGTAGTCGAACGCACGGCGACGGCGCTCTTCGATGACGTTGTCAAGCAGGACAGACATCCGGTCGTAGTACTTCGGATTGACAGGCCGCTCGTCAACGATGACCCGTCTGACGTTGTTGACGATCGTTTCAGCGGAGAGGTCATCGTCGTCGCGGATGCCCTCGGGCAAGGATGCGATTGCGCCGGCCGCGCCACGCTCGACGATCAGCTGCACGAGGCCCTGCTCATCGAAGTCGGACAGGACCTGCGAGTCCTCGGCCTCGATGTAGCTGTCGAGCAGGTGCCGCATGTCGGGCTCGTAGACCTTGAGGTCGACATAGTCGCCGCTGGCGAGCTTGACCTCACGGCGGACGTTCTCGTAGTGCTTGACCTCCGCGGCTATCTCTGCCGCTTCCTGTCCGCTGTAACCGGCCTCGTCCATCTCGTTGGCCAGGTCCGCGTAGGCGCGGACGAACGCCCCCACGTGCTTGTAGAGCTTGAGTCGCTTGGGTTCGTTGGCCTTCAGCTGCTGCGCGTTGCCACTGTCTTCCGCGCAGAAGTAGTGCAAGTAGTCGCTGGTCGACGGCTGTTGACCGATAGGCTCACAGAGGGCCTTCACGATCTCGCGTGTCTCGTCGAGTCGTTCTCGGGCCTGGTCGAGCCGGTTCTTGATGAGCCCGGCGACGTCCTCGTGGTCGTAGTCCTCGAAGGCTCCGGACGTGTAGACGTGGACGGCAGACTCCAGGGACTTGAACAGGTCCTGGTAGTCGATGATGCAGCCGTACTCCTTGTCTTCACCGTCCAGTCGGTTGACGCGGCAGATGGCCTGAAACAGGCCGTGGTCGGCCATCGGCTTGTCGATGTACAGGTAGGTCGCTGCCGGCGCGTCGAAGCCAGTGAGGAGCTTGTCGACAACGATCAGCAGCTTCATCTGGCCGGGCTGTTCGATGAACTTCTGCTTGACCTCGTCCTCGAAGTCCTCGACGCGACCGACCGCATCGTCTTCGCTGATGTCGAAGTAGTCGGCGACCATCTTGCGATAGGTGGCGTACTTCTCCAGCGCTTCGGTCTCGCCTTCGCCGGTCTCCTCACCCTTGATCGTGTCGGCGGTCGGTCGGTAGCTCGTGACGATCGCGCACTTGTGCTTCAGCGATGTGCGACTGAACGCCTCGTAGAACTTGCAGGCTTCGTAGATGGAGGAGCAGACCAGCAGCGCGTTCCCGCGGTCGTTCATCAGCCGGTCGCGGGTGGCCATGTCGAACATGATGTCCGCGACGATCTTGTCGAGGCGCGACTGGGCGGTCAGCACCTTCTGCAGCGTCCCCCACCGGCGCTTGAGGTCAGCCTTGGCGAGGTCAGACAACCCCTTGGTCTTGGCCTCGAACCAAGCGTCGATCTTGCCCGGCGAGGTGATCCGCTGGTCGATGTCGCGTGCTTCGTAGCGAAGGTCGAGGATGACGCCGTCCTCTACGGCTTCATCGAACTTGTAGGTGTGGATGTAGGAGCCGAACACCTCGATGCTGCGCGCCTTGTCGTCCTTCAGCAGCGGGGTGCCGGTGAACCCGATGAACGTCGCCCCGGGCAGCAGTTCACGCATGTCGGCGTGCAGCTTGCCGGACTGGGTGCGGTGGCACTCGTCGACGAACACGAACAGGTTCCCGCGGGCCTCGAACCCAGAAGCGATCGCACGCTCGACAGCTTTGGCGTAGTCGGCTTCGTCACCGGTGCCGACGCCGAATTTGTGCACGAGGGTGCACAGCAGCCAGTTGGCGCCATCACGTAGCTGTTTGATGAGGTCGGCACCGCTGGCGGTGCGGTAGATCTGCTCGTCGACGCCGTAGAACACCTTCTCGATCTGCTCGTCGAGCTCTTCGCGGTCGGTGACGATCAGCACGCGGGCGTCTTCGACGTTCTCCCGGATCCACTTGGCGAGCCACACCATGCTCAGGCTCTTCCCGGAGCCCTGGGTGTGCCACAAGATCCCGCCTTCGCGGTCCTTGACGCGCTGCTGGCCGGCCTTGACGCCGAAGTACTGGTTGTGCCGAGCGATCTTCTTGGTGCCAGCGTCGAACACGATGAAGTCGTGGATCAGTTCGAGCAGCCGCGCCTGGTTGCAGAGGACAAGGGCCGCGTCCAGCGGGCTGGCGAGCTCTGACGGTTCTTTCCACTCGAGCCAGTACTTCTGCGGTGTCTCGATGACGGAGTAGCGCAGCCCTTCGGTGTCGTTGCCGGCCATGACTAGCTGGACGGTGGAGAAGAACGGCTGGATGAACTCCGGCTTCTGGTTGTCGAGCATCTGCCGGACGCCCTCGGTGACCGACACGGTCGAGCGCTTCAGTTCGAGCACAGCGACGGCGATCCCGTTGACGTACAGCACGATGTCGGGGCGCTTGTCGTGCTTGCCGGCGACGGTGACCTCTTCGGCGAGAGCGAAGTCGTTGTTCTCAGGATCGTCCCACTCGATGAAGTTGAGGTGCTGGGCTTGCTTGCCAGCTTCGACCTGGGCGTCGTGCCCGTAGCGCAGGAGGAAGTAGACGTCGCGGTTCGCGTCGTACAAGCTGCGGCCACCGCCTACTGCCTTCGCTCGACGCAGCGCCTGGAGAGCCTGGTTGATCAGCCCGTCTTCGTAGCCCTGGCGCCGGAGCCAATCGGTGAGCCGCGGTTCGATGACGTTGCTGTTGTCGTCGGCGTCCTTGAGGTTGCCGAGGTAGGTGTAGTCGAGATCGTCGCCGAGCAGTTCGACGACCCGGTTCTGTACGCGGCGTTCGTGTTGGCCAACGTCGCTCATGCTGCTCCCTCCTCGGCCGCTAGGCGTGTGCGTCCGGTGAGGAGCTCCCGGATCATCCCTTGCTTCACGGCACGCGTCTTCTCAAGCCTCCCCCGAAGCGCCGTGATCTCATCATCCATGTCCGCGAGGATCTCGGTGATTGCCCGCTGCTCAGCCAGCTCAGGTACGCGTAGGGCCATCACCTTGAGGTCTGATGTGCCGACCTCGTCGAAGGTCGAGCCTGACCCTAAGGCCTCGATGTCCCGGCGCCGTTGCGTCAGCAAGAAATAGACGAACGTGGGGTCTACATCCGAGCCGCAGACGAGAGACTTGAACCCCTGGTTCGTGGCGATCGGTTGCTTCGCGAGTTTCAACTCTCCGATGGTGGCACGGGTGCAAAGGAGCAGCGCGCCCTCGGGCAGTAGACGGGCAGATGAAGCCTTCAGGCCCTTCTTGGTGATGGTTCGAGACGTAGCATCTAGGTACCGGCCATGCCCGGCTGTGATGTCAGTCGGCGTACACCACGGGATGTCACCGTCCCAGTAGGCCGCGACACCCGTGTCCGGTGTTCCTCCGGGAACGACGTCGCATAGGTCCCGGAGGGGACGTTCACGCCAGTCCTGGCCAAACGAGGGGAGGCGCAGTGCTTCCGTCAGGAGCAACTGGCGCGTCGCTGTTAAGACCCCCTGCTTCTTGTCGATGAGGCGTTCGAGCGACTCGATCAGGTCGTCGGTATCTCCAAGAGCTCCCACGATCCGCGCCTGCTCCGTTCGGGGCGGGGCCGGTAGCGGCACACGCTCGAACTTCTCCTTCGGCAGGTGAGCGATGCTGGTGCGGGCTGTGAACTCGTCGAGATGGTCGGTGTCCTGCCAGAAACTGAGGTAGTACATGAGCAGTTCGGGGCGATAGGAGCCTCTGCTGCGCAGACGGTGGATCGCCTTCTGGAAGTAGCACTCATCCAGAGACGCATCCCAAATCGCGGCGCGTCCGACCTCACCTCCCTCACAGACCAGAAGGTCTCCAGGCTGGAGTCGGTAACGGGCCACGTCGTTCGCCGTGAAAGGTGCAGTTGATACCGCATCGAGGTCGATGCGGCCCCACTGGACTGCTGCGTTACCCACGTATGGTTTGTCGGTCCCGGTGCTGCGCGCGGCGTCGAGCATCTTCCCGAGTTCGAGAGTGAACTCCTCGCCGACTGTGCTCATGGTCCAGTCTGATGGAAGGTCTGTCTGGCCACTCACACTGGCACCTCCACGCCCATCGCTTCGAGGTGCTTGGCGACACGCGCCGAGAGGTCCTCTGTCTCCGCGACGAGCTCAGGAAGCGTGGTGTCGTAGCGCTGCACGAGCTGCGCGATACGACCGGCCAGGCGAGACACAACACCGTCGATCTCCCTCGACAGCGCCGAACGGAGCGACGAGATCCACTTATCGTCCACGGTCAACCCGCGGACCGCCGACTCGTCGAGCTCCTCGTACTTGCCCATCGCTGCCTTGATGAGGTCCGTCTCGGTCTCTCGGAGCGCAGCCTTCTCGGACGTCGCCCCGTCACTCAGCGCGAGCAACCGGTGCAGAATGTCTAGCTCGGCGAAGTAGCCCTCAGGGTCCTCGACACCGGCCTCCCACGTTCGCGTGCCGAACTTGGTCTTGGCGATGCCTTTCGCCTGCTCGTATTCAAGGCTGTCGTCCGGGAACGCGTCGAGGATCAGATCCTTCAGCTCAGCCACGCGGTCCTGAGCGTTGCCTTTCGTCACCCCGTTCGAGCCCTCGAGGCCGTCCAGAGCACCGCCTTCGACAGCGTGCTCCTCCTCGAACTCCGCGAGTTCAGCCTCCGCCGTTGCGACCGCTGCCGACAGTTCGTCGAGCTGCTCCTGACGGTCAGGGAAGTAGCGGCCGATCAGCAGGCTGGGCGGCAGGAGATCAGCGACGTACTGGACCTTCTTCCGGCCCTTCTTGATCGCGAAGTCCGCGGCCTCCCTATCGCGCGCCTCCCTGAGCGAACGACCGACCTCCCAGCCCTCGGACACGATGAGGTAGACGTCGTCCTGCATGTCCGCGTCCCAGAAGTCCATGAACCGCTGGTAGACGTCGTAGCGGCTGACCAGAGGCACGTCGGCGAACCGGTCGAGCAGATCCTCAGCCAGCTCGATCCGCAACTCCTTCGGCGAGGTGTCCTCATCGATAGACCTGAGCTTCTCACGGTGGGCGTCAGCCCACTGCTCGAACCTCTGGCGGACCTCGGCGGCGAACGCTTCGAACTGCGGGTGGGACTCCACGGTCTCGCGGACGTGGTCCGCTTCGACGGCGGGTTGCACGTAGCCGTCTCG
The DNA here is from genome assembly GCA_019347575.1 of Actinomycetota bacterium. Taxonomy (NCBI): domain Bacteria; kingdom Bacillati; phylum Actinomycetota; species Actinomycetota bacterium. The sequence goes on from JAHWKY010000012.1 coordinate 50,322, forward strand.
GCCGGCCGGCTCAAACAGCACCGTCCGCAGGTCGGGCATGACCTGCCAGTAATGCTCGAGTTCGTCGACGTCGCGGCGGGGGATCCCACCATGCAGGTGGGCGGTCAGGTCGTGGATGTCCTCGCGGTCGCTGGAGTCGATGTAGCGGGAGATGTTGAGGTTGAAGGCGTTCGCGTCGCTGGCTATCTCCTCGAGCGGTACGAGCCGGGAGTACCCGTCGATGTCCCGCTGGGTGCGGAAGACGTCGACGATCCTGTGGATGTCCTGCTCACGCAGCCGGTTCTTGTTGCCGTCCCTGATGTACCCGCGGCTGGCATCAATCAGGAACACGCCGTGGCGCGTGCCGGCTTCCTTCTTGTCGACCACGACGATGCACGCGGGGATACCAGTTCCGTAGAACAGGTTGGCGGGCAGGCCGATCACGCCCTTGATCAGGCCGCGCTGCAGCAGGTTGCGGCGAATCACTGCTTCGGCGTTACCGCGGAACAGCACACCGTGGGGTAGGACGACCGCACCGGTGCCAGTGCTCTTCAGCGACTTGATGACATGAAGGAGAAAGGCATAGTCGCCGTTGCGGGTTGGCGGGACGCCGTACTCGAACCGGTTGAAGTCGTCGTTCTTCGGGTCGATGCCGTTCGACCAGGACTTCGTCGAGAACGGCGGATTGGCGACGACAAAGTTGAACGTCTTCAGTCGGCCCTTCTCGATGAACTCCGGCGCGGCAAGGGTGTTGCCTCGAGCAATGTCGTGGGTCGGCTGGCCGTGCAGGAACATGTTCATCCTCGCCAGGGCCCAAGTCGCGTTGTCAATCTCCTGTCCATACACGGTGACGTTGCCGCCAGCCTCATCGGCCGCCTTCAGCAACAGCGAGCCAGAGCCAGCGGTGGGGTCGTAAACGGTCTCGTCACGCGTGGTGTGCGGTCCGATGCCAATAACCTGGGCGATGATCCGGGACACCTCGGCAGGGGTGTAGAACTGGCCCTTACTCTTTCCGGCCTCGCTGGCAAAGTGCCGCATGAGGTACTCATAGGCGTCGCCGAGTAGGTCGTCGCCGGCGGCGAGGTTGTCGCTGAAGTCGAGCCGACGGTGGAAGATGTTAACTAGGGCAGACAGCCGGTCGACCTTGTCCTTGCCGCTGCCGAGCTTGGCGGAGTCGTTGAAGTCGGCCAGGTCGATGACGCCCTGCAGATCATTGGCCTCGGCCAGCCGACCGATCGCCTTGTTGATCTTGTCGCCGATCTCCTTGTCGCCCACCAGGCTGTGGATGTAGTCGAACGAGCCCATTTCGGGCACGACGATGAGGCTGTGTGGGTCGGCGGCATGCTTGTCGGAGACGTACTTCACGAACAGCAGCGTGAGGACGTAGTCCTTGTACTGGGAGGCGTCCATGCCGCCACGGAGCTCGTCGCAGCTGTCCCAAATCGACCGGTACAGATCGGACTTCTTGATTGCCATCTAGTGCACCCCCGCGATGTCAACTGGGCGATTGCGTACAAACGGGCCAATAGGCGTTACAGTCCTCGCATCCCACCGCAGCGTGTCGCCGCTGGCGATGCGCAGGTTCACCCGGTCCCGAATTCGTTAGCCACTCGCGCGAGAAGCAGGTACCAGCGCTCCCGACCGTAGGTGGTAGCCGCAAGGCGCGGTCCCTGACGCCGGAAGTGCTCTCAGGTGCGCGTGACGCAAGTGCGAAGGTCATCACCGGGGCTTCCTCCGTCCGGCTGCCGTTGTCGATGTCGGCCTCTGGATGGATCGGGATGAGCCCGGATCCGGATCGTCGACCACGGCAAGGTCAATCTCGAGCGCTCGCAGTTCGTTGACCTCATCGGCCAGCTGTCTCAACTCGCGGTGGACACGATCAAGCTCCGACACAGCATCGTTCGTCTGATCCTGGTGGTCGAGGGAGGGCACCGGGACCTGCAACTGTGCGACGTCCCGAGCTGCAATCCGCGGTATCCCCGATCCGCTAGATCGGACCTCTACCTGACCCTGGAAGTACGACGATCGGGCCCACACGCCTAGCCAGCCAGGCGTGACCGGTCCTCCGGCGAGCGCACGCAGGACCACGCAGTCGCTACCGACCACCGCGCCGCGAAGTTCCTCGTCGACCACCCGTGCAGCCCCAGGTCTGAACGAGACCGCGAGAACAACGTCTCCAGGTTCGAGATCGTACGCCCAGCGCGCCTCGGGTTCGGGAAGGTACTGGGCCGGTGCGTCGTTGTCCGCGAGTGCCTTGGCGTTCAAGAACCTTGTCCCCGTGTCCGCCAGGTGGTCGTAATCGATCCGAACGCCGCGAGTGATGTCCGCCACGGACTGGAGCGGGACGCGTCTCATCGCGGACCTCCCGCAATGTCCTGCAGCACGTCGAGCGCGCGACGAACCTTCGGCAGGTCCTCAGCGATACCGGCTCGGAGTACTACGGCACGCGCTCGGAGAGCATCGACGTCGAAGCCCTCCATCGGGTCTCGGTACCGGCTCGGTGTGATGACCGAGCCTTCCTCCAGGTCCTCTCGCGACAACCGGAAGGCTCGGCCTGAATGCTCCCTCGGTATCGCCGCCCCGGAGCGAGCGAGGTGCACCAACTCGACGATCAGATCGATCTCATGCTCTTCCAGCTCAGTTGCGTGGCGCCCGGCGGTTCCCAGGTCCGAGGCGTCGACGAAAAGAATCTCGTCGGTGCTCGCTTGCTTCCGGCTCGAGGACCGCAGAAGCCAGAGGGTCAACGGAATCGATGTGTTCCTTCGTAGGCGCTCCGGAAGTTGGATGACACCTTCGATGCACCCATCGTCGAGCATCCCCGCCCGGATCTCGCCTTCGCGACCTCCAGCCCAAGTCGACCTCGGCGGCTGGAGAACGACCGCGCGCCCTGTAGGGCGAAGTGCATGCAGCGCGAGCTGCAGCCACGCAAAGTCGGCAGAGCTCGGAGGGGGCGCTCCATACGTCCAGCGGTCGTCGAGGTAGAGCTCGGCGTCACCCCACTTCCCGACTCCGTAGGGCGGGTCTAGGACGACCGTGTCTGCCGCCGGCAACTCCTCGGGCGGCATCCGCAAGCTGTTGCCGACGCGCAGATTCGCGTCAACGTCGTAGATGAAGAACCACGCGCGGGCGTGCCTGATGACGTCCTCGTTGATGTCGACTCCGAAGAGGGTCGTCGGCGGCTCACTCCTCTCGGCAGCCACTGCAGCCATGAGGAGCAGACCGCCGTTGCCCGCGGCAAGGTCCGCGACGGTCTTACCCAGCGGCTCGGCTAGCCGAACCATGAGAAGCGCGAGGTTATCGGGCGTCGAGTACTCCTGCGCGAAGCGGTCTGCTCGGTCCATACGGTCCGTGAGTTCATGGAAGAGCTCAACGTCAGCAGCTTCCTCAGACAACGCTGCTCGCAGCGCGATAAGGAGCTGGCGCACGGCGTGCCCTGGCGCCTCCGTGACTGAGAACCCATCCACGAGTAAGCCCTGGAGTTGTGGGTTGCCCTCCTCTAGGCGACGTCCCACGGCGGCGAGCCGTTCCAACAGCTGCTCGTCCGCGACATCTTGCACCGATCCCCACTGATCTTCGGTGGCCAGGTCGAGTCGGCCACTCGCCGCGCGCTGACATGCGACGAGGTACACGAGCGCCGAAAGCATGAAGTGTCGGAGCTCCTCGGGTGTCCAGCTTCCGCGGACCGCATCGGCGAGCCGCCAGAGGACGGCACTTGGTGGCACGGGGCCGTCGATCTTCTCGTTCTCGAGGAGCCAGCGCTCGACCTCTGCAAGCGAGAAGAGGGCCCCGCCCGCTGTCTGGAGTCGCGGGGCCGGGAAGTCTTCGTGGCGCTTCCGCCAGTTAGATACAGCGGAAGAGCCGACGTCAGCGATCTCGGCGACGTCGCTCAGGCTGACGTAGACAGCCTCTCCGGCGTTGCGGACCATCAGGCGGCTCTCTGTTCCACAGCCGGAGCCCCCGGGTCACGATCGAGATGGAACGGCACAACGCGGTTCGCCGCCATCCTCAACCGCCTGGACAGGCTCTCCAGAGGAGCCACAACCGTGACCGTCACGCCGCGACGCTGGAGGAAGCCAACCGCATCGACGAACAAGCCATCGCCTGAGGCAACCACGACGTGGCCGAAACGTGAGTCCACGCGCTCGCGCAGGGCCACTTCGGCGAGAGCGAGGTCGGCACCCGAGGTTCCGCGCCGGACGAGGAGCCTCGCAGAACGCCAACTCAGGCCCACTGACACGCCAATCGAGGGGTTGCACGCCACCACGATGTGATCGCCGTGGCGCAGGATGCGAAGGCGACGGTACGCAGTAACGCAGCGGGCGACGTCGTGGTTCGTCGGCGAGCCAGAGCCAACGAGGTTCTCGACGTCGACCAAGTGAAGGGTTCTCGGGGCAGTTGCGGTGTCCATGACGTGAACCATATCGTGCCGTATCTGTGAAATCAACTCACAGCTCTGACTTCATTTCACAGGCGGTTCGTCCAGGGTCTCTTGCTATCCGAATAACACAACGATAATATTGTGTCTGTGATACCGGACTTTGGCGGGGCCAATTTGCCCCCGGGTGTACATGCGGCCTCGTGGCACGAGGTCGATCAGCGCTTCGGCTGGAACCAACGGCGGCGATCGCTACTCGAAGGGCTTCGAGACGCGCTCGACGAGCTAGCACGGGCGGGCTGCAGGAGAGCGTGGCTCGACGGCAGCTTCGTGACCGCGAAGGAGCAGCCGGGGGACTACGACCTCGCTTGGGACCCGACCGACGTCGACCTCACTTCCCTCGATGCGGTGCTCCTTGACTTGGATCCACCGCGCGAAGGTCAGAAGGCGAAGTACAGGGGCGACCTCTTGCCGAACATCATCGAGTCCGACAGCGGCATGCCGTTGCTGGACTTCTTTCAGCAAGACGCGGTGACTGGGCGCAAGCGAGGGATTGTCGAGATCGATTTGGAGGGACTCGGATGATCAAGAACGACCGGCAGTTCGGGATCGTCCGCAGCAGGTCGGAGCGCCTCGAGCGCCTTCAGGATGACCTGCTGGAACGTCTTGGACGTTCCCCCGCGGACGCGAGCAAGCTTGAGCTTGAGCTCAGAGCCACTCGTGCAGAGATCCGACGCATGCGTGGAGAGCTCGGGGACTACCAACTCCTGAAGGAAGGCAAGGCCCCCATCGGGTCGGCCCGAACCCTTGAGGACGTATCACGACTTCTCGTTCGTGCGCGCATCGCTGCAGGACTTACGCAAGCCGACCTCGCCGAACGATTGGACCTGAAGGAACAGCAGATCCAACGGTACGAGGCGACCGACTACGAGTCGGCAAGTCTCAGCCGACTCATAGAGGTGGGCGAAGCTCTCGATCTCCAGCTTTGCGCCGAGGCGGGTTCGGCGGGAGCCTCCTTCGACGCGACCGGCTGGCTTCGGAACTTGCGAGACGACGGGATCGACGAATGGTTTCTCGACCGGGGCTTCGGCGCCGTGGACGCGAACGACCCCGACTCGGTAACGAGAACGATCGCGCGCTTGTCTCACGTCTTCAGGCGCACACCTGAAGACGTGATGGCTGGACGGGTTGTAGACCCGGGATTCGAGGCGGTTCCCGCGGCGTTCAAGCGCTCCAAGAGAGCCAGTCGTCCGCGAATCGCAGCGACCAGTGCGTACGTCGACTACCTGGTCGGCCTCATTCTCCGGGCCACACCACCCGCGGCGACAGACCTGCCGGCCAACCCTGTCGAGGTGCATCAGCGTCTGGGCGGACTGGGGCGCCCCGTGACCTTCGAAGCGGCAGTCAACTTCTTCTGGGCGTCCGGTGTCCCCATTCTGCCCCTGAGCCTCTCAGGCGGTTTCGACGCTGCACTGTGGCGCCGAGACCAGCGAGATGTCGTGGTCTTGAACTCCACTCGGGAGCTTGAGTCTCTGTGGTTGTTCATCCTGTTGCACGAAGGTGGCCACATCAGCGATCCAGAACTCGCGGGCACGCGCTGGCTGGAGACAGACCCTGGCCACGATCCGGACATGGCGGCTGAGCGCGAGAGACATGCAAATGAGTGGGCTTCCGCCACAATCTTCGGGGGGCGCAGCGAAGCGCTGTTCGACGAAGTGAGGCAGAAGGCCGAGAACCGGCTACCGATGATGCAACGAGCGGTCCGGTATGTAGCCCGTCACGAGAACGTCGATGTAGGACCGCTCGCTCTCAACGTCGCTTACCGTCTTGGCGAAGAAGGAGTGGACTGGTGGGGAGCCGCGATGAGCCTCCAGAGCGGAGACGGAAGGCCGTGGCAGACTGCCCGAGACGCGCTCGTTGCTCGTCTTGACATGTCAGCTCTCAAGCCGCTTGATGCCGATCTGCTTGCCCGGGCGCTTGACCTCTCACCGAGCGACGGAATTGATTCAGGAACCGAACGATGATGATCCAGACGCCACTCAACGGAGCCGTCTGGGTGCACGCTGGCCTCAAGCCGCCAGATCACATCGGGCGGGTGGCAACCGCCGCCGGTGGTGTCGTTCTCCAAGGCCCGCCGAAGTACCGACAGGCTCGCGAGGTCCTGGAGTCCGGTATCCCCGCGATGCTGCAGCACGATGCGGATCTCGAACCAGCACCCCAGCCCACACTCTTTGGTCCCGATGAGTCCTGGTTAAGCGAACAGCACTCGTGCGTGGTCGTAAGCAGCCGCGCAGGCTGGGTGCCGCCGCCTTCTACTGAGGGACGTGAACGGCTCCGGCAGGCCGTCCTCACTTCGCGGACGAGCCACGCTCATGCGACACGGTCGGAACCGAGTCGGCCATTCGTAGCCATGGTCGCACTGTCCCACAAGTGGTTGACGTCGCGGGAGTCCCGCAGGGAAGTGATCTCCGCGCTTCGATCCGTCGGCGCCCCGATCGGGCTGATGCTCGAGAAGGCCATGGATCCCCTCGACACCGTCCAGGCAGTGGAGGGGCTCGTCACGCTCGTGACCGAGCTTGAGAGCGTCGCTGTCTTTCGGTGTGATCACGGCGCTCTCGGAGCAATGGCGTTCGGAGCGACGGGAGGCTCTATCGGGATCGGAACCTCGACTCGCCACTTCCTCGACCCCGATGACAACTCCTGGGCCGATTTCACGGATCGCACCCCACGCGTGTTCCTTCCCTTCATCATGGGATGGTGGAAAGGCTCGCGCCTCGCGTACTACGAGGAAGACCCGATGTTTCGGTCTTGCTCATGCCCCGTCTGCCGGGGCGCCAGCCTGGCTCGCTTCCAGGACGAAGCCCTGCGGGCGGAGGCCGACGCTCACTCCGTCGCGTGTTGGGCTGATCTCGCGCGCCGGCTTCAGGACGAAGATCCCGGACACCGCGCAGACGCGTGGCTGCGACTCTGTCAGACCGCGTACGACAATCTTGATGCGATCGAAGACACGAGCGGATTGCTTCAGGCACCGTCGAGGCAGCTCAAGGCCTGGCTTCGCTTCGCCGGAGTTCCAGCGGTTTGACGAAGAAGCGCCCCGTACACGATTTCGAGTAGTCGCGCCCGCCGGAGACTCGGTGAAGGAATGGCAGTGGGTTCGGCGAGTTCCTCGACCTGGTCGCCATCGAAATGCACGAGTCCTAGACCACATCGGTTTGCGACCGACACAGCCCTTGAGAGGTCTCGAGGTCGATGCCGCACCACGAGAGTCGTCGCGGCATCCCGCGCCAGTACACCAACTCGGCCGGCCGCGCGCCAGCTATCGGACAGCTTGACGATCTCGATCAATCTGAGGGGTGCCCGTAGCTCTCGGGTGATGCCCGTGGATGAGCAACTGGCTAGCCCGGGCGGTGCGCAGTCCAAGAATCCCGCCACGACAGGGTCGACCTCATCCCAGGGCACTTCGAGACCGACAGGGAGAGTCACGACCGCGTCGAGGAGCGTGTAGCTCGTGACCGCTCCGAGTTGGTGGACCGACCGACGGTCGACTTCAAACCAGTCAGGGCGCACGACGGCCGAGAAGCGCACGCCCGCCCATGAGACGTGATGAACGAACTCACCAGTCATGCCGAGTCGACCACCTATCAGTTGAGCATCCACGACGGGCTTCCGCTTGCAGGTAGACACGTTACCGAACGTAGGTTCGGCTCATTGGCTGACTCTAGCAACTTCAGCCACACCCTCGCAGCGTGTCCGGTAGAAGGGCGTGTACTCGGGAGGCGGAACTGCACGATCGGCGCGACGCATGCTGACGTGTGCATTGGCCTCAACACGCACGGTAACGTCCAGACCGAACCCCGACTCCCCTCTCGGTACCGCCGCGCCCCTCAGCCCGCTCGCTACCACTCCCCGCAATCCACAGACCCCGCCCCGCCCCGAAACACAGGCGCCGCGCGAGCCTGATCCTGGGCCGGTCGACGGGTCCCGCCGCGAGTCGGAACCGAGGAACGTGGCCGACATGGCCCCGGCCGAGCTCGTGACGGCTGGGATGGGCACGCTCCGGCCACGGCCTGTGGACAGTCAGTGGCCTGAGCCATCGGTCGGAGCTACGCCTGCCCCGTGGACGAGGCGACAGAAGCGATCCGAGCGCAGTTGCGCGCTGCGCGGCAGCGGGCCGGCCTGACCCAGGATCAGCTCGCGGCGCGGATGGGCTGCACGCAGTCCGCGGTGTCCGACCTCGAGGGTGGGCGGACCCGGCCGCTGTACCAGACGGTCGCCCGCAACGCCGCCGCGCTCGGCGGCGAGGTCACACTCGCCCTACCCGGGGCCGATCCCCTCGCACGGGCGCGTGCCGACATCGAGCGTTCCCTCACCGAGGGGGACCCATCCCGCGCCTTCCGCGCCGTTCTCCGGATGTTGTGCGACCTCGACCGGCGGGATCGGATCGACGCATCCCGTGCCCTCCGTCTCGAACCGGCAACGACGGGATCGCCGCGGTGGGACGCACTCCTGGCCGCCGCCGTCGAGCACGCGACCGCACGGATCGGCGTCGGTCCACCGTCGTGGACCGCCGCCCCGTCGAAGTTCCTCGACCGTTGGTGGTTCCCCGTCGAGGACATGATCGGTCGCCTCCCGACCCGACTCGCGGCCTACCTCCTCGCCAACGCCCCCGGCGAGTTCGCGGCACGCGGCGTCTTCGTGGATCGCGCGAGTCTGCGGACCTGGTGACGTCCGCCGGCGCGAACCAGTCCGGGTCGCCCGCCAGCAACCTGCGCGCAGGCGCTGCAGGGTCGGGGGCCTGCCTCCGCCGATCTCAGCTCGCCCGGGCCGTCGGCTCGCTGTGGCGGTAGAGGGTCTCGGGGGAGATGTCCGATCCGTTCGGCCACACCAGCGTGCCGAGCTCCGGATCGACGCGAACCGCACGGAAGAGCTCGTCATCGGTGGCGATGTCCTCGAACGCGCGTCCCCAGAGGAAGCGGGACGACGCAGGCGTGGTGGAGTGCCTCGCGTCGGGCAACGACCCATCGACGCACGTGCCGCCCGTGACGCGGAGGCAGCGTTCCAACGATCACCCTCCGGGCGCGGCATCCACAGCCCAGCCACCGATGGATGCGCGGCCCTGCGTTCGAATCGGTGAACATCGGGGCCCCGACGGAGCCGACACACGAGGAGCAGAAGCGCCGATGTTCGAGACCCGCGAGGCCGTGATCGATGCACTCGAGCGACTCGCGAACGCGCTCCACGATGAGCGACTCGAGGGCCGGATCTTCGTCGTCGGCGACACCGCGATGACGCTGGCCTACGGTCGTGACGATCACGCCGGAGACATCGAGGCGCTGTTCTCGCCTTCGGACATGGTCAGCGAGGTAGCGGCGCGGCTGGGGAGCGAGCACGGGTGGGGCGAGACGTGGCTGACCGACGCCGTCGTGGGAGGTGCTTTCCGGAACGAGTCGGACGCGACGACGCTGTTCGCGCGGCGAGGACTGACCGTGCAGGTCGCCTCACCCCGCTACCTCTTCGCGATGAAGGCCGTCACGGCCCGGATCGAACGCGACGCCGCTGACCTCGCCGCGCTGTACCCGCTCTGCGGCTTCGTTGACGTGGAGGCCGCCATCACGCACGTGCGCGCGACGGCGCCTGCCGGCCTGCTGCCTCCGAAGGGCGAGATGCTCATGCGGGCGGTCTTGGGCCCGTGACGTGGTCGCGTTCGCTGTTCGGGAGCGCTCTACAGCGGCAGCTTCCTCAGATCTGCCGATCGGTGCCACCGGTGAGGTTGGTCCATGTCCGTTCGCACATACGGCATCACGGGAGGGCTCATCCTGAGCGCACGAGGACCGCTTCATGTTCTATCGGTCATGCGAGGGTACTCTGGGGCGGCCCCGCATCCCGAAGGCGATGTCGCATGAACGACCGGACATACGATACGGCGGCTGGGCGGTTAGGTGACCAGCTCCGCCGACGTCGGCGCGCGTTGCACCTCACCCAGGAGGAGGTCGCCGAACTGGCCGGCACCACTCAGCGCACCGTCTCGGTGCTCGAGTCGGGCAAGCCCACCGCCCGCCTCGACGTCCTGGTCGCCGTCGCCGAGGCGCTCGGCCTGCAACTGGTGGCGCTGCCCCACGACGTGGTCGGGCGGCTGCGCGTCGACGACGAGACCCCGTCGTGACCGCGGAGGGTCGCGCCCCGATCCCCGATGATGCGCTGACACCGGTCGATGTGTACAAGGCGGGAAGCCTCGCGGCACACCTGTGGCGGCTCGGCGACACGGTCGTGTTCCGCTACCGCGCGGACTACGTCGGGTCCGGGGCGCCCCCCGTGGGGTTCAGCCTCGGCCTCACCACGCGTGAGGTGGCGACGCCGCGGATGCAGCTGCCCGCGTTCTTCGCCGGGCTGCTGCCCGAAGGCGAGTCCCGGCGACGCGACCTCCAGCGCGCGTACCACCTCGCTGAGGATGACGAGCTCGGTCTGCTCGCCGTGGTCGGGGCCGACACCGTCGGTGACGTGCAGGTCGTACCCGCCGGCGAGCAGCTGCCTGCCGACGACGTGCCCACCGAACCGCCCGCCTGGGAGACGGTGTCGTTCCGCGAGCTGTGGCGCCAGCTGCCCGGACCCCGCTCGCGGTCGGCGCTGCCCGGCGTGCAGCCGAAGATGTCCGCGCACCCGCGCGCACTCGCTGGCGGCGCCGTGGGCCCGGTGATCCTCAAGTTCGCGATCGAGGGCTGGCACGGGGCGTTGAGCAACGAGCGCTTCTTCATGGCGCACGGCCCCGACGTCGGCCTCGCGGCGCCTGAGGTCGCGGTGGTCGCCGACCGGGACGGCGAGCAGGCGCTCCAGGTCGCGCGCTTCGACCGCACCGTCGACGGCGGGGAGTTGCTGCGGCACCCACAGGAGGACGCCACCCAGGTCCTGGGGCTCCGCCCCGGCGAGAAGTACGACCCCGATGCGCGCACGGTCGTGGACGCGCTCGCCAGCCGGTGCGCGTCACCGCGGCTGGCCGCCCGTGACCTGTTCCACCAACTCGTGTACTCGTACGCGGTGGGCAACAACGACGTCCACGCCAAGAACCTGTCGATCCAGCGCGAGCCGCGTTCGGGGTTGTGGGTCGTCACGCCGATCTACGACGTCCTCCACACCTGGCCCTACGAGGGCGACCACCGCTTCCTCCCGGCCGTGCGTCCTGACGGGCCCCACGACAGCGTCACGCTGCGGTACTGGCTCGACCTGGCCGCGGACATCGACCTGCCGGACAAGGCGGCACGCCGCATCGTCGATCAGGTCACCGCAGGCGTCGGCGAGCTCCTCGATCTCGCGGCCGAGCAGATCACGCTTCCCGCCGACTGGATGCGTGACCTGCAGCGCACGATCCGACGGCGCGTGCGCGACCTCGGCGGCCGCTGACCGGCATGCACACCGCGTGCGTCGGCACACCGGAGCGGCGGAACCCCCGAGCTGGCACATCGAGTTGAGAGCGGGTCACCGAGCGAACGAACGGCCCCTCGGGCAACCTGAACCAGGATGAGCACGTAGTTCACTTTATGCGTTAATCTGAACTAAGCCGACTAGGTGGTTCGGGATGCGAGGCCGCTACGAGCGACGGACGTGGCAGCACGACCCCGCCGCGTACGCCCCGCCGCGCTACCGACGCGCCTGTGGATACGAGGTGTTCCTACCCGAACCCCTCGCCGGGTTCGCTCCCGGGCTGTCGGCGGCCACCGTCGCGACGTTGTCCGAAGCGGAGCGGGCCCTTCAAACGGTCGGCGGAGCTTCCGAGCGCGCGCTGGCTCCGCTGGCGCGGCTGCTGCTGCGGACGGAATCGATCGCCTCATCCAAGGTCGAGGGGCTCCACGTGGATGCTCGCGACCTCGCCCGCAGCGAGGCGCGAGCCGACACCGGCGCCAAGGTCGGCCCGACCGTGGCTGAGGTGCTGGGCAACATCGACGCCATGCAGCTCGCGATCGAGGAGGCGGTGACCTCCGAACGCTTCGATCGGAGCCAGATCCTGGCCATCCACCGTCAACTGATGTCGCGAGCACCCAACCCGCGCAACGCCGGACGGATCCGGACGCAGCAGAACTGGGTCGGCGGCAACGACTTCACCCCCTGCGGTGCCGAGTTCGTCCCCCCACCCCCCGAACTCGTCGATCCGCTGCTGGAGGACCTCTGCGCGGCGATCACCGATGACTCGATGGCGCCGCTGGTGCAAGCCGCGTTGGTCCACGCACAGTTCGAGACCATCCACCCCTTCGACGACGGCAACGGCCGGACCGGACGGACCCTCATCCACGTGGTGCTCCGGCGGCGGCGCATCACCCGCTCGTACGTGCCTCCGATCAGCGTGCTGTTCGCCCGCGGCCGTGATCGCTACATCGCCGGGCTGACCGGGTACCGGCACGAGGAGGTGGAGGCGTGGGTCGAGCAGTTCGCCGCCGCGGCGGCGCGCGCGGCGCTGCTGGCGAGCACCTACCTGGACGCCACCGAAGCGATGCAGCGACGCTGGCAGGCCCAGCTCCGCGCCCGCTCGGATCCGCGCGCCGACGCCGCCGCCTGGTCCGTCATCGAGGCGCTTCCGGCACACCCCGTCATCACCGCGGCCGTAGCGACAGCGGCGACGGGACGCGCGAAGGCTGCCGTCTACGCCGCACTGGAGCAGCTCGAAGACGCCGGCGTGCTGCGTCCTCTGAGCGGTGGCCGCCGCAACCGCTCCTGGGAGGCCGCCGGACTGCTCGACCTCGTCGCTCAGCTGGAGGAAGGCCAGAAGCCGCAGGCGGAACCGCATGAGTAGATCTTGTGTCAACGTCGGGGGGGAGCGAGCCCAGGAGCGGTGCCTCGAGCCACGCGTGTTTCGCACTGCCGAGGTCGGTTAGTTCCGGCCGGTCAGGGAGCCGTTCTCACGCAGTAGGGCCACGAGACGTTCGAGGCGCTGGCGCTTCGCCGCTGGTTCAGCACTCATCGCAGCCGCGCGACGTGACAGCGTGACGCCATCGAGCAGGTCGGCGTGCCACAGAGCCTCGACGAACCGATGGTCGTGGGGTCGGTCGGCGGCGAGCTTGGCGAGCGCGAGGTCGTGCACCTCCGGGAAGTAGACGTCGGTCACCTCGCCGGCGGCATCGTCCGTCTTCAGCTTCACAACGCGACCTTCCCACCCGTCCGGCAAGCTGGCCTCGTCGAGCGTCATTCCGTCGGCGTGGTAGGTGAACTGGCGCGCGAACGGCGACATGAACCCGATGGCTCCGTCGACGCGGCTCGCGGCATCGCCGACCGGGTCATCGAGGATCACGACGTCCGCCTCGATGGAGCGCACGACCTCGGGTGGGAGCTCCTCGACGTCGAACGAACCGTGGATCGCCTGGCTACCCAGGATCAGAACGCGACGAACGCCGGCGACGTCAGCCGCCGCGCGCGCGACGTGGAAGACCTCGCTACGCCGCATAGGCCATCTCCAACACCCGGCCACGCTCGGCGTCGTCGATGTCCACGACGAGGGCGAGCGGAGTGTCGGTCTTGAGCGGGCGCACCGCTGGATCCAACGAGGTGAGGACACCGATGACCGCCTCTGGACCGGCGTCGAGGAGCGCCTCCCACGTGTCGGTCCACGCCGATCGGCCTGCGAGGCGAGGCAGCGCGTCGCGGGCGTCCTCCAACAAGCCGGGTTCCGAGGCCACCCTGGCGGCGATGCGCTCGCAGAGCAGGTCCACGAACCGATCGTTGCGCGACCTGGCGGGCGAGACCGTCAGGTCGTGGCCGGCGGCGCGCAAGAGACGAACGAGCGTGTCGGCACGCGGGACCTTGGCCGCGGTCTCGTAGGCGGCAACGGTGGGGCCCGACGTACCAGCCCGATGAGCCAGCTCACGCTGACTGACCGCAGCACGTCGGCGCACGTCTCGCAGGAGCTCACCGACCACGCGACCATCTCCTCGTCGTTCGCTATCCAATAGGATAGCGAACCCGGGGTCTCGATTTCCACAGCCGACGGAGGCACCGTCGTCGGTGCCGGCGACCCGTGGCCGCACCCTGGCGGCATGTCGCGGACCTACGTCGCCGTCAACTGGCAGAACCGGTCGTGGTCGGCGGAGTGGAGCTACGGGACCCAGACCCGGCTGCTCTGTCCCCGCTGCGACTGGCGCTGCTGGGCGTTCGAGCTCGACGATCCGCCGACGTTCTGCCCGCGGTGCCGCACCGCGCTGCGACGCGAGCGGGGCCGACACCGCCAGCGCAAGGGCGGGTTCGCGACCGTCCCCGAGGCGAAGGCCTACCTCCTCGAGAGGTTCCCGTACGAGGTCGATCGCATCGCCGCCATCGACGACGACAGGTCCCCGCCCTCGCCCCGCCCCCCGCCGCGAGCGTGAACCTCAGCCGGACCGGGGGCCGCTGGTCGGGGCGGTGCTCGAGGACTGGCTGGAGGTGCACCGCACCCAGGTGCAGCACTCGACCTGGCGCAGCTACGAGCAGGCCGTGCGCTGCTACCTCGTCCCCGGCCTACACGGCGTGTACGTGCGCGAGCTCGCCCCGGCGATGCTCACCAGGCTGTACGCGCAGCTGCTCGAGCGCGGCGGCCTGCGCGGCAAGCCGCTGTCGATCGCCACCGTCCAGCGCATCCACCACATCCTGCGCCGCGCCCTCGACCAGCTCGTCGACGACGAGGTCATCGACCGCAACCCCGCCGCCAAGGCGACCGTGCCGCGCCGCGACCCGCGCACCGGCGCCGACCCCACCGTCCGCGAGCTGCGCACCTGGACCGCCGCGCAGGTCCGGGTCTTCCTCGCCTCCACCGTGGGTCACGAGTACGCCGACGTGTGGCGGCTGGCGATCGGGACCGGGATGCGGCGGGGCGAGCTGCTCGGGCTGCGCTGGGACGACGTCGACAGCGACGGGCGCCGCCTCGTCGTGCGCAAGTCGCTGACGGTGATCGACGGCCGCCCCGAGCTGAAGACCATCAAGTCCTCCCGCCCCCGCATCGTCACCCTCGACGCGGCCACGTGGCAGGCGATCGAGCACCGCGCCGCGGACCGTCCGCCCCGCAACCCCCTCGACGTGGTGTTCACCGACGCGTCCGGCGACCCCATCCTCCCTGACCGCGTCACCCGGGCGTGGCGCAAGCTGATGACCGAGCTGCCCCTCCCCCGGCTGCGGTTGCACGATCTCAGGCATACGCACGCCAGTCTGCTGTTGGCCCAGGGCGTGCCGGTCAAGGTCGTCTCCGAGCGGCTCGGCCATGCCTCGGTGCAGATCACCCTCGACGTGTACGCCCACGTGCTGCCTTCGATGGACGCCGACGCCGCGGCGACGTTCGGGGCGCTGCTCGACCGTGGGTCCTGACCGACCGCCGCGATGCCGGCCTGTGCAGCGGCGCGGCGCTCAGCGCAGGTCGAGCCAGACCAGGCGGTGGTCCGAGCTTGGGAACGGGTAGTCGCCGACGAGCCGGAACAGCGGGTCGTCGCGGGTGGGCCAGAACACCCCACCGTCGAGCACCTCGAGGTCGGTGGAGGCGAGCACGTAGTCGGCGCGCAGGTTGCCGGGGGCGACGTCGCTGAAGTCGGCCGTGTCGAAGCGCGGGTCCCCGACGTGGTCGAGGTTGGCGCCACCCTGGACGGCCGAGGCCTCGACCGCCCCGTCGCTGGCCGGGGTCAGGGAGGTGTCCACGCGCGGGTGATCGAGCAGCTGCAGGATCGCGTCCGCGAACGAGTCGCCGTCGTGAGGGTCGGCGTTCTGGTCGCCCACGATCACGAAGGAGGCGCCCGCAGGAAGACCGCCGGGGACACCGTCGTCGTCGTAGAGGTAGCCGCTGCGGTCGGGCGTGACGTAGTCGGCCCAGAGGCGGATCTCGTCGTGGTTGCGGCGGCCGTTGCGGTCCTCCGCCCCGTCGAACACCGGCGGGGTGGGGTGGCTGGCGAGCAGGTGCACGATCCGGCCATGGAGCCGGATCGGTACGTCCCAGTGGCTCTTGGACGACAGCCGCAGGACCTCGAGCTCCTCGGGCGAGTACCAGTCGGCGGACTCGGGCGTGTCGGGGTCGTCGGGGAGTACCGCCCCGGGCATGTCGCGCCACAGGAAGTGCTGGAAGGTCCGCACCTGCGAGGTCACGATCGGGTAGCGCGAGTACACCGCCATCCCGTACTGGCCGGGGAAGAACCCGAACCCCTGCGCGTCGCCGGGACCACCGACCCCGCCGCTGTTGTCGAGGTCGTGACCCGACGGGACGCCGGTGTTCGAGGGAGCGACGAACCGGAACGGGTAGTGGATCGGCTCCGCCCCGTTGTGACCGACGTCGAGGTAGTTGCGCTGGAACAGCCGCGCCGCCTCACCGCCGGGATCGAAGTCGAACTCGTTGATGAGCAGCACGTCGGGGCGCACGCGTTGCACGATCTCGGCCACCGCCTGCGCCTGCGTGTCGCTGGGATCCGACAGGTCGGCGATCAGCTCGCCCTGGTTGAAGCGGTTCAGCGACGCGTTGAAGGTCGCCACCCTCACCGCGTCGGTTCCCGCGTCGCGTGCCGGATCGCGAACTGCCTGCGCCGGGGCGACGAGCCCGACCGTCGCGACCGCGGCGACCGTGGCCATCCACCTCACCCTGATGCTGCCGCGACGCCACCCCATCCCGGATCCTCCCCTCGAAGCCCGTCTCACCCGCGCCGATCCTAATCGCGGGAGGTCAGGATGGCCGGTCGAGACGCGACCGCCGCAGGAGTGTGGGCTCGTCGAGGACCGCCTCGCCCGCGAGGTAGAAGCTGTCCGCGCCGTCCCTCAGGTCGACGACGCGTTCCACGACTTCGCGGTCGCTGCGCATGGACGTCAGTTCGGGAAGGCCACAGCGCCGTGGCCGTCGGGGGCGGAGTCCCGGGCTGCGGCGTCGGTGCTGATCACCTCGTAGCGGCCCCACTCCGAGCCGACCGACCACCGGAAGCTGTGTGCGTCCGCGAGGTAGTCGTGGGGGAAACGGACCACGACCACCCTCCCGCGTCGACGTGGACGTCGACGTGATCGTCGTCGGCGTAGAGGGCACGTCCGGTGCGCATGTCGAAGTACGCACTCCCCCAACCGCTCGAGGACAGGTTCGCCCAGACGTGGAAGTCCACCCCACCGTCGCCGTCGACGTCGAAGAAGGTCGCGATGTTCTGCGTGTGCTGCTCGTCGGTGTCCTCAGGAGCGCCTCCGAGGACCTCGTGGCGGATCTCGAACCCGCGGGTGTCCCGGATCACGATCGAGCGGAACAGGTCGGCGTGCTGGGGGGTCGCTCCGCCGAGACGGTCACGTCACCGACCGCGTCCTCGACGACGGCTCGCAGGACCGTCGGCGTCGGCTCCGGACCAGGCGGGGGTGCTGGCGAGCCGTCGACCGCATCGGCGCCGTCGCCCACCCAGGTCCGCACCACGGCAACAACGCCTATGGGCTGTGTACCGCGTGGGCCAACAACGAGACCGGCCGGGACAACGGCAACGCCGAGAACGCGCCGCCGTTCCAGGCCCTGCAGGACGAAGCCGGAGATGATGTCGAGGAGTTCTGCTCGAAGGTGGACCACGCCGGCGGCGGTAACGGTGGCGGCAACGACTGAGGTCGCTGACCAACGGACGAGGAGGGGCCCCACGGGGCCCCTCCTCCACGTTCGGGATCGACCTGGACCCGCCGCTCCCTCCCCGATCCTCCCTCGCCGGTTTCCTATAGCGGATACGCTATCGACCGGTCACGGCGGTAAGGAGAGGGCGTTGGACGTCGGATCGCTCGTGCGGCGCCGCCGCAAGGCGCGTGGACTGTCGCAGGCGCAGCTCGCCCATCGGGCGGGCACCGCGCAACCGACCCTCAGCCGCATCGAGAACGGGCACGAGTCGCCGACCCTGGAGCGGCTCGTTCGCCTGCTGCACGCCATGGGCGACGAGCTCGACATCGGCGTCCGGTCGCTCGATCCCGAGCGCCCCGTCGCCGACCTCGCTGCGGACCGTGCCAAGTCCGTGAGCGAGCGCCTCGAGGAGGGCTTCGCACTCGCCGCCTTCGCCACCGAGCTCGCCGGGAAGGCGCGGCGGTGACACGGCTCGACCCGCCCCGCATCTTCGCCACGCTCGAGCGACACGGCGTGGACTACGTGACCATCGGGGCGTTCGCGGTCATCGCTCACGGGTACGTGCGCGCGACCGCGGACGTCGACCTGATCGCCGGACAGGAACGGCAGAACCTGGAGCGTCTCGCCGCCGCGTTCGCCGAGCTCGACGCCCGACTCCGCGGGGTCGACGCGCACCTGCTCGGCACCGACCCGACCGATCCCGACACGCTGGCGAGCGGAGCGAGCTTCACCCTCGACACCGACGCGGGCCCGATCGACTACCTCAACGACGTCCCCGGTGTTGACGACTACGACGCGGTGCGGGCGCGTTCCGTGGAGGCGGAGGCCGCCGGTGTCGTCGTGCGGGTGGCGGGCCTCGATGACCTGATCCGAATGAAGCGGGCATCGGGGCGTCCGCAGGATCTTCGTGACATCGCCAACCTCACCACCGACACGTGAGCCAGCTCGGGACCGCTCAGTTCCAGGAGGGAGGCGCGGGCCCGGCGTTGGGGTCGAGGTAGCCGCCGTCGGCTCGGAGGTAGCCCGACTCGCGGATGAACTCGTCGACGAAGTCGGGGGTCTCCTCGGACAGTTCGTTGGTCCAGAGCATCCACGCGAGGATCCCCAGGCTGCTCAGGTGCGCGGTGCCGATGCGGGGCGACGGGGCGGGCTCCCAGGTCACCAGGCCAAGCTCGACCAGCAGCGCGGCGACGCAGCGCAGCCCGGCCACGATCTCGTCGTCGGTCGGCGCCCCGACCCCGCCGCGCACGCGGACCTCGTCGGTCAAGGCCGCCACCAGCGGGTCGAGGTCGACCCGTCCGCACGCGCCCCTCGGCCCGTGCCCGACCCCGGTGAAGACGTACTGGAACACCAGCAGCGGCACAGCGTGGCAGCCCTCGGGGTCGTCGAACCGCGTCCCTCGCGGCACGAACAGCACGTCGCTGAGCAACGCCTGGAGCACGGCCGCGCCCCACGCTGCCGTCGGGTGGTGGGCGAGCAGGTCGCCGTCCACGCCCCGACGCAACACCAGTTCACGCCGACCAACGCGTTGGTACTCGACGAGGTCGGCGGCCCACGCCACCCCGATGACGAAGTGCATCCACTCCTCTACGGGCACGCCGGCCGCCTCGAGGTGCTCGTTCGGCGCGCCCCGTGCGAAGCGATCCAGCGCCTGCTCGGCCGGTACCCCCAGGCCGACCCACCTCGCGACAGGGAGGAGCCGTGAAACGAACGGGCTGGCCGCGGCGAGGTCACGCGCGATCTCGGCATCGGCCGGGTCCCGTACAGCCCCATCGCGGTCGAACCGGGGGGTCCGCAGGAGCGCGTGGATGCTGCTGCCGACGATGTCCTGGGTCTGGTCCACCTCGCCACCTCCTCGTTGAGGAGGCGAGTGTGTGCCCGTCCGGCAGGGAAGCGGCCAGCCGGTTCGTCCGAACCTGTGGAGAACCTGCGCCCCGCGGGTTCCTCCCCCGATCCGACGGCATATCCCGCACGATCGGGGGAGGAACGCGGCGGACGGTCGCCCGCCCCGGCTCAGCCCGTTCCGGCGGCGTCCTCGTAGAACGCGGCGACGCGGCGCTGCATCTCCTCGTCGCTGACGTCCTCGACGTGCTGGCCCAGCCCCCAGGTGTGGCCGAAGGGGTCGCGGAGGCGGCCGCCCTTGTCGCCGTAGAACTGCACCTCCAGGGGGAAGACGACCTCGCAGCCGGCCTCGAGCGCGCGCTCCCACAGGCTGTCGACGTCGTCGCTGTAGATGAACAGCGCTGCGGTCGATCCGCCCAGGCTCGTCGGCGACCGCGTCGGCCCGTCGGGCCACTCGTCGGCGAGCATCACGACGCTGTCGCCGATGCGGATCTCGGCGTGGCCGATGCTGCCGTCGGGTCCCTCCATCACGTCACCGACCCGCTCCGCCCCGAACGCGTGCTCGTAGAACACGATCGCGTCGGCGCACGGGGTGCAGACGATGTGGGGTGTGATGGTGTGCAGGTGCTCGGGTACGGGGTTGACCACGTGTCCCTCCAAGGTCGGGGCGGACGAGCGTAGGCCGAGACCGCCCCGTCAGCCCGGGGTCGAGGGGCGGCGTGATCCGGCCGTCGGTGTCGTGGCGAGGTCGAGGTGCCAGTACTGGCCGACGAGATCGCGGCCGAAGTCGTCGTGCGGCTCCTCCTCGATCAGTTCGAAGCCCGCCGCTTCGTAGATCCGCCGCGCCGACACCAACACGTCGTTGGTCCACAGGATGATGGCGTCGTAGCCGGCACCTCGCGCGAACCGCAGGCACTCGTCGACCAGGCGGCTCCGATCCCGAGGCCGCGCGCGAACGGCTCGACCAGCAGCAGCCGAAGCTGGGCGGTGGTGTCGTCCTTGGTGACGCAGAACACGCACCCCGCCCGACGCCCGTCGAGCTCGGCGACCCACGCGGCCTCACGCACGGAGTCGTGCTCGGCGGCGTAGGCGGCGACGACCTCGGCCACGAGCGCCTCGAAGCGCGCGTCCCAGTCGTACTCCTGCTCGTACAGCTCGCCGTGTCGGGCGACCACCCAGTCGAGGTCGTCGGGCCGTGCGGGGCGTAACAGCACGTCGGGTGTCGCGCCGTCGGGAGCTGGGGACACAGCAGACGCTCCTGGTCGTGGGTGCAGGCGGCACCGCAGTGTCGCGCCTCGGCACCGCCCCGTGCCCCCTCCCCGCGCGTGCCGAGGCCGAGAACCACCGGATACGGTGGTTCCAGCGCGCCCGCACCGCCCCCTGCCCCGTGCCCGCGCGTGCCGAGGCCGAGAACCACCGGATACGGTGGTTTCAGGGCGAGGCGGGGAACCTCGGCGTCGCCCTCAGCGACGTGAGCGGGCCACGCTTGGCGGGGTCGCGGCTGGCACGAACCAGCACGAGCAGCCCGACCACCAGCACGCCCACCCAGCGCCGGTGCGCGTCGGTCCAGGCAGGGTCGAGCGGACCGGCGGGGTACATCACCCAGCGCGCAGGAGCCAGGGCGGCCACCGCCGCCAGGGCGAGCACCGCGGGACCGGCGGCGACGCCACCGGAGCCGGCCTCCACCGTCGCTGCGACGGTGGCAGCGATAGCCCACGCGACGGTCACCGTGGCGACGAACTCGAGCGTCAGCCCGGCGACCGGCAGCCCGAATGGGCCGCCGGACGGATCGACGGCGGCCACGGCGGCGTACGCCACCAGCCCCGACCACACCGCGGCCACGCCCGTCAGCGCGAGGGCGACGCGCAGAGCACGGCGCACGGGAAGACCGGTCGGGGCGCTCGCCACCGTGACCGCGGCGGCGTCGTCGAGGACGAACGCCGCACCGGCCGCGAGGGCGACCCCGGCGATCCGCAGGGGCAGCACGAGGTCCGGGGCGGGCACTCCCCTGCGCGCGGTCAGCCACACCGTCAGCAGGCCGACGGCGCCGGCGGCGACGATCGTCCACAGCTGGCTCGTGCGGGCCGTCGGGCCGAGCACGGTCCGCGCCACGCCGGCCCGTTGGTGCAGCGTCACAGCTCGGCAGCTCCCGTCAGGTCCTCACCTGTCCTGTCGCGTCGGGGCGCACGACCGGTTCGCGCAGCGGCCACCGTGAACCGGATCTCGAGGCCTACCCCGTCACCTCGCCGACGTCACCTCGGAGGCGCTGCTGCGGCGCAGCGCCAGCGCCCCGGCGAGCACGATCCAGCCGATCCCGACACCGGCCGCGAGCCACATCATCCACGATTCGGAGTTGGCCACCAGGCCGATGGCCGCGGTCGCCACGAGGACGGTGCCGAGATGCGGCCACCAGCCGTCGAGCCGTCGCAGGTGCAGCCCGACGAGGACGGCAGCGGCCACGGCAGCGAGCAGCGTCAGCGGCGCCAGCGGCCACGCATCGGGCACCACCACGTGCGCCGCGGCGGCGAGAGTGGCGAGCACCGCAGCGACCACTCCGGCCGCTCCAGGGCCGTCGGTCCCTCGCAGCCGGTCGGCGTGGAGGGTGGCGGCGGCCACGGCGAGCAGTGCCGTGGCGACGACCAGGAGCAGCCGCGCCGTCTCGTCCGCGCCACCGACCTTCCCCGCCACCGCGGCGATCCACAGGCCACCCCCCAACAGCGCCGTCACCGACGTGATGCTCCGCGTTTGCGCTGGCATCGTGTCACCTCCGTGTCGCTCCCTCTGTCGCGCCCCGCGGCCTCCGCGGTTCGGACCGGCAGGTCCACATCACCACGCCCGGTCCGGTCCCGCCGACCGCGACGGTCACGGCACCGCGAGGAGCTGGACCGTGCCGGCCGCGATGACGCAGGCAGCCGCGATGCCGAGGGCGCCCCGCAGCCGCCGCGAGGAGCCGTGGCGGCGCAGCGCGAGGAAGGCCGCCAGGGCGGTGAGCGCGAGCAGGTAGATGACGTGCCAGACCATCACCGCGGCAGGCTCCGCGCCGGGGTCGCGGTAGGTCGCCAGCGGCGCCAACCACCGGGCTGCCGCATCGGACCACACCGCGGGTGCCTGGAGCATGAACACGCCGACGGCGGCCAGCAGCGCCCCGGCGACCGTCGGCACCCAGCGGGCCAGCAGCACACCGACCACGCCGAGCAGGGCCACGATCGCGGCGCCCTGAAGCAGGAACACCAGCGCGCGCCCCAGGCTGGCGGTCTGGGGATCGAGCTCGTAGGTCAACTGCGCCGCCGCGGTCCAGGGCCGCACCACCACAGCGAGCACGGCGGAGATGCCCAGCGCGACCGCCGCGGGACCCGTCACCGCCAGAACCTGCGCCAGGGTGCGATCTCGCGCATCCAGAGGATGCGCCGCGAGCATCTCGACGGCGTCGTCGCGTCGGTCCCGTGACGCCACGAGGTTGGCGGCGATCATGGCGCCCAGGCCCAGCCCCATGTAGCCGAACCCCCACAGGAACACCGCACCGAGGGTCCGCAGCATCGCGTCGGGGCTGTCCGTCCCGACCCCGACGGCCCCGTACGCGATGAGGAGCGGGGCGACGAGGAACGCGGGGTGGCGCACCAGCCGCCACGTCTCCACGCGGGCCAGCGCCAGCACCGCGCGGCGCCGTGCGAGGCCGGTCCCGGGCGGGCCGATCGCGACCTCACGACCGGTTGGGGCGAGGGACGTGCTCACCTCATCCTCCGATGACCTGCAGGACCCCGCCGGTCGCGGTGGCGGCCACGCCGGCGAGCAGCAGCATCACCGGCCCACGGCGCCACCCGTCCCGTAGCAGTGCGAGGCCGCCGAACAGGGCGGCCACGCCGGCGAGGTAGACCTCGTGCCAGGCGAGTGCGGCGAGGTCGAAACCGTGGATGATCGAGTAGCCGCTGCCGTCGGCTCCGGTCTCGATCCACTCGCCGGGGATGGCAGGATCGAACAGCGGGGCCCAGGGGTCGAGCACGCCCCACGACTGCAGCACGAACCCGGGCACCATCACCACGAGCACCAGCAACGTCGCCGCAACCGAGGGGACCCAGCGTGCCAGCGCGACGCCGACCGCACCCAGCGCCAGGATCGCCAGCGGCGCCTGGAGGAACTCGGGGAGAGTCGGCACGCGCGGTCGGACCCCGTCGGGGAACGCGACCGGCAGCCCGTCCCACACCTGGTGGGTCAGGACCGACCCGAGCCACAGCAGAACCAGTATCCCCACCACCGCGGGGAGCGCGGCGAGATGGCCCATGGTCCGCCCCCCAGCCGGGATCGGTGTGGCCGCGAACAGCTCACCCGTGCCTGCCCGGCGGGTACGCAGCGCCCCGAGGTTGGCCGCCAGCAGGGTGGGGTAGGCGACCAGGATGGGGATCATCACCGTCAGGATGTAGTAGCGGTCGCCCGGCGACGGGGCGCCCGACTCGCCGCGACCGATGACGAACACGAACGCGGCCAGTGCCGTCCCGGCCAGCAGGAAGGGATGCCGGACCAGCCTCCAGGCCTCGACGCGGCCCAGCGCCAGCACCGTCCGGGTCACGGATGCGGTGGTTGTCGATGGAACGGTCGCTGCGGGTACCGGGGGGGAGGTGATCGTGCTCACGCTGCCCGCTCCTCGATCGCCTGCTCGCCGACCAGCAGCAGGTAGCCGTCCTCGACCGTGGGATCGGCCTGTCGTGCGCCCTCGGGTGCGCCGCCGAGGTGGCGGAAGCGCCCGTCGCTCATCCGCCACACCAGCTGCGCGGCGGGACTGCGCGCGTCCGCGAGCCACACCTGCCCTCGGGCGACGTCGGCGAGCTCGCCAGGTGTGCCGTCGAACCGCACCTGCCCCGCGTGGAGCACCACGACCCGCTGGCAGACCGCCGAGACATCCTCGGTCATGTGCGTCGACAGCAGCACCGTGTGCTGCTCGGCGATGCGCGAGATCAGATCGCGGAACCGCAGCCGCTGCTCGGGGTCGAGGCCGGTGGTGGGCTCGTCGAGGATGATCAGCTCGGGGTCGCCGAGCAGCGCCTGCGCGAGCGCCACCCGGCGCCGCATCCCTCCCGAGAGCTTGCGGATCCTCTTGCCTGCCACGTCGCGGAGATCGACCGCGTCGATGACGCGCTGCACCTCCTCGTGGCGGGCCTTGCGGTCGGTCATCTCCTTGAGGATGGCGACGTAGTCGATGAACGCGAAGGCGGTGAAGTTGCGGTAGAAGCCGGGTTCCTGGGGGACGTAGCCGAGGCGGCGGCGGATCTCGACGCGGTCGTCGGGCTGGGACGGGTCCCGCCCGAGCAGCCGCAGCGAACCGCGGTCGGGCGCCAGGACGGTCGCCAGCATCCGCAGGAGCGTCGTCTTGCCCGCGCCGTTGGGCCCCAGAAGGCCCGTGATCCCGGGGCCGGCGTCGAAGGTCACGCCCGATAACGCCTGCGTCCGCCCGAAGCGGTGCTCGACGCCGACGATCTCCACGGTGGGTGTGTTCACAGGTGCCTCCCGGTGTCGAAGGTACGCCGCCGCACGAGCAACACGGTGCCCGCGACGACGGTCATAATCAGGAACGCGTACTGCCCCTCGGCGTCGAACGCCGCCAGCCGCGTCGCGGCCAGGCGCTCGAGTGTCAGCACGACCGTGACCCAGACCAGCGCCACCGCGACGGCGGCACGCAGCGGGTCGACCAAGGTCGCGACCGCCACGGTGATCGAGGTCAGGCCCAGAGCGGGCAGCAGCCACGCGACCGCGGTCGAGTCGAGCTGCGGCAACGCCATCGCCGCGAGTCCGGCGAGTGCCAGGCTCGAGGTGAGCACGGCGAGGGCTCGGAGCAGCAGTAGACGGGTGCCGCGCAGCGGCGCGGCCACCCCGATCTCGTAGGTGGGGTCGACCCCGGGACCGTAGGCGGCGGCGACGCCGGCGACCGGCACGAGCGGCGCCAGCAACAGGAAGGGCAGCGAAGCGGAGGTGGCCGGGCGTGCGTGGGCCGTGAGCACGGCGAAGCCCAACGCCACCGCGACGCCCAAGAGCCACGACAGGTGCAGCGACGGCGTGGCCGCCAGCAGACGCGCGACGTGGTCGCGGACACCCACAGCGAGCAGGAACCGCTCGACCGGGCTCGGTACGGGAGCGTCGAGTCCGGCCTCGATGCGGTGCCACATCCGCTCGAGCCGCTGGTCGGCCGGGCGGAGACCAGCGAGATCGGCGCGGCAGTCGGCGCAGGCGAGCACGTGCGCCTCGACCGAATAGGCCGTGGTGTCGTCCGCCTCCTCACGCGCGTAGCGAGCGAGCGACTCCTGGTCCGCGTGCCAGATCATGACAGCGCCTCTCTGAGCTGTGCGCGGGCGCGCATCGCCCGCGTCTTGACCGTGCCGACGGGGATCCCGAGCAACGTCGATGCCTCCCGGGTCGTCAGCCCGTCGAGGACGGTCGCCTCGAGCACGGCCCGCAGTTCGGGCGACAGGCGCGCCAGCGCCCCAGCGAAGTCCCCGTGCTCTAGCCCCGACAGCGCCGCGTCCTCGACCGGCCGTCCGAGGTCGCGGGTCTCCGGGACCCTCAGCCGCTCGCGCACCTCCTGGCGCCGCAGGAGGTCGATGAGCCGGCGGATCGCGATCCCCCAGATCCACGCGGCGACGTCGCCGCGTCCACGGTACGAGTCGGGTCGGCGCCACACCGCGAGGAAGGTGTCCTGCACCGCTTCCTCCACGAGACCGGGATCGCCGCAGCGCCGCGACAGCCGCATGAGCAGCCACGGTGTGTGGTGCTCGTACAGCTCCCGCAGGGCCTCGCGGTCCCCGTCGGCCACCGCGTCGAGCAGTGCCCGGTCGTCTCGCCGCTCCAACGTGCGTGCTCCGTTCAGGTAGGTCCATGTTCCCTGTCGCATCCCGACGCGTCGACGGTTCACGTGCTCGCCCGAGAACCGGCGACGGCCCATGGCGCGACAGGGCCAGAGCCAGGACAGCCTGGCACGACCTGATGAAGGGGAACCTATGGGGACCAACCGGACCGCACGTCCCGCAGCGACACTCCTCGCCGTGGTGGGGATCAGCGCACTGCTCGCGGCACCTGCCGCGTCACACGGCCACAGCGAGGTGACGCGTGGGACGTTCACACCCACCGCAGCGGGGATCGCGGCCGGCTTCGACGATCTCGCCGGACGCGTCCAGATGGAACGCACCGCTGACGACACGACCCGGGTGCACGTCCACGTCACCGGGCTGGAAGCTGGCGTCACCTACCCGTCCCACGTGCACGACGCGCCGTGCGACACGGGCGGTGGCGGGCACTACAAGCACGACCCGTCCGGGCCGACCACGCCGCCCAACGAGCTGTGGCCCGACTCGCCGCAGGCCGGCGTCGGCATCACCGCCAACGCGGCCGGGGTGGGCAACGCCAACGCGTCGGCGCCGTGGCGAGCACGCCCCGAGGCCCAGTCGGTCGTGATCCACGCCGGCGGCGGGACGCGGATCGCCTGCGCCGACCTCACCTGACACTGACCCGCAGAGGCTGGCGTCGCCCTCGGCTCGCCGTGGGCTGATCCGCGCTCGCGGAGATGTCGCACCTGGGTGGTCCACTCGCGTGTCCGATCGAGGGCGGCGAGCGAGGGAGGACCGCGTGGAGCTATCGGCGACGAGGGACGCCGCGATCCGGGAGTGGGCACGCCATCTCGTGCCCGAGGCGTTCGCGGTACCCACCAGGGCGCACCGGGTCGAGCTGGCTCGTGCCTCCGACCGCACCAGCGACTTCGACGCCTGGATCGCGGAGCAGCGCCGGTTCGCCCGCACGGTCGAGTACCAGTTCGGTCGCGACGCGCCGCCGCATGGGGATCACCCGCTGGGCGTAGCCATCGTCGAGCACGGCGACGAGCGCTGGCGCTGGGACGCCGACTGCGAGGAGCCCCGGTGCCTCGCCGCCAAGGTTCGGGAGGACGTGGCGACCTTCCGCGAGCTGTGGCTGTTCCTCACGCTCACCCCCGGACCGCGCTACGCGTGGCTGCCGCCTCCCGATGACGAGGACGGGTTCGAAGAGCTCCAGCTCGTCGAACCGCGCTGGAAGATGCTGTGGTACGCCGAGGCCCGGGGCCAGGGCACCGCCCGGATCGTGACCGGCATCGACCACATGGACATGTGGGAGCGCGTGGACACCGTCCCGCTGCCGCCCCGCACCCCGTTCGAGCGGGCCGCCGGCGACATCCTGCGGGGCCACCCGGACCGGCGCCGGCACCCGATCCGCCGCGGCCGACACCAACGTGAAGCGTGACGATCAGGCGTCGACCTCGATCGGCGCCTGCGGGCGTCCGCGGACCGAGGCAGGCCGTAAGGTGTGCTCGTGGCGACGCTGACCGAGCGACTGCGTGAGGCTGCGGCGAGGGTCCTCGCCGACGGCGAGGTCGCCTTCGCCTACCTGTTCGGCTCGCACGCAGCCGGCACCGCCACGGAACGCAGCGACATCGACATCGCGGTCCACCTGCGCGCATCCGTCGAGCTGTCGGATGACGAGGTGCTCCAGCTGCGCCTGCGGCTGGCCGACGAGCTGGAGCGCGCTGCCGGCGTGGGACCCATCGAGGTCGTCGTCCTCGACACCGCCCCGCTCACCCTCCGTGGACGGGTGCAGGAGAACCACACGCTGCCGTGACCGATGACCCGAACGCGCTACCGGCGGCCAAGTACCGCCTGATCGTCGCCATCGAGGCGGCCACCGACGCAGCCGAGCATGTGATCGCGTCCGAGGAGTTGCGCCCCGCCACCAGCTTCGCCGATAGCTTCCGCTCGCTCGAGGAAGGTGGCTGGCTCGGATCGGATCTCGCTGCACATCTCAGCGACACCGCCCGGTTCCGCAACCTGCTCGTCCACCAGTACGCCGACATCGACGACGGTCGGGTGCTGAGCATCATCCGCGATCGCCTCGCGGACCTCGAGACCTTCGCCGAGGAGCTCGCCGCACGCCTGTCTTGACCGCTCGACCACGGGGCGCGGCGCGGCGCCCCGCCCTCACTCGGCTCCGGCGAACCGCGACACGAGGCGCCGCAGTCGCCTCGCGGTGGTGTCATCGTCACGCCCCGATCGGGCCACCATGAGCAGCCCGCCGTTCATCACGACGCGCGCGCCAGAGGTGTCGAGTCGGCTCGCCGCCTGCGAGCGGAGCTCGGGGTCGCGGACGAACCAGACGGTCACGGCGAGACCGTGCTCCTCGTCGCGGTAGCCGACGGCCCACTCGGCCGTCCCCGGTCCCGGGTAGCCCTCCGGCTCGGCTTCATCGAGCCCGGGCTCGCCGTGGACGTCGAGGAGCAGCTCGACCCTGCGCCGCTCGCTGGCGTCGTCCCCGTCCGGTGTCACTCGCACCACGCCGCCGCCTTGTCGAACTCCTTCGCCCGACACCACCCCACGAAGTTCGTCCACGCCTTCTTGGCGTCGGCCTCGCCCTTGGCCTTCTGGAACTGCACGAGAGCCTTCTCGAGCGCCCCGGTCTTGCCATCGAAGAACGCGTTCGCGACGACCTGCTCGCCGACCGCGTCGACGAGCGCCTGCCCGGCCACGAGGTTGTCCTCGTAGTTGGCGCGCACGATGCCCATGGGTCCAGTGACCTTGCGCGTGAAGTACTCGGTGATGGCCTCGTTGACCTCGTTGCCGTACCTGTTGAGCATCGCGTTGTTCTGGTACAGGTGGACGCCCTCGTGTACCGACGTGCCGGGGTTGCCCTTGTCCTTGTTCAGCACGATCAGGTTCTTCGGGGGACTCGTCGTCGTGAACGCGTTGGTCAAGGGTTCCTCGTCGGTCGGTCCGCCGCGGGGCAGTTCGTCGGGGAACTCGTGGTAGTAGGCATCCAGCCAGTCCTGCCCCTCCAGGATCATCACCTTGCCGCGGGCGGTCCGTCCCGACTTGACGGCCTTGCCCACGTAGTCCTTGAGCTCCTTGCGGACGGTCGCGTCGGTGGCCTTGGCGGTCGCGTGCGCGACCGTGCCGCCCTGCGCCTGCGCCTCGAGGTCGGCCATCACGGTCATCCAGCCCGGGACCCCGATCGCGGTCTTGATCCGACCCATCAGCGCGGAGTCAGCCGCGATCTTGGTCCGCTGCGGGTAGAGGGCCGGCAGGTACGCCTTCTGAAGTGCCTTCAGCGTCGGCTTCTTGCCACCGAGCACGTCCTCGATGCGCTTCTTGACCGCGGCGACCGTGTCGTCCGCCGTCGTGGTCGGGGCGCTGGTGGTGGTCGCGGTGTCGTCGCGCTGCACCGTCGTCCGCGCGTCCGCTGGATGCTGGAGCAGCGCGGTCATCGCGCGGTTGCCCACCAGCCTCTGGACGCCGAGCACCGCTTGCAGGTCGAGAGCGGCGCCCCCGATCCCGTTCCTCAGGGCTGCCACGGCGGGAACGAGGTGCTCGCGAAGAGCGGGACCTGCCCCGGTCTTGCGTGTCGTGCTGGCCCTGGCCGGTGTCCGGCTGCGCATGTGGCTACCCGGCATGACCCGTCCCCGATGGAACCGAGCCCTGCCCGGCGCAGGAGCCCGTCGGCAGCATCCCGCTCCCCGCATCGAGCGTCAAGACCAACGTCGTACCGTCGACGCCCGGAGCGCTCCACGCACGGGGGAGTTGGTCGAGGCGCGTGCCTCGCGATCGGCGCGCGTCGTCTCGTACCTGCGATCCTGTCCGAGCTCGGGTCGGCGTCACCCAGCGATCACCGCTCGTCGCTGCCCTCGACGATCACGTCGATGGCGGTGCCGTGCGTGTCGACCGTCACCTCGCCGTTGCGCACGCTGATGTCGACCGTGCCACCGCCGATCTCGACACCGGTGAGTTCGAGGCGCTCGAACGGTGCCGGTGACAGCGGCCGGAGCGTGAGGCGTGCGTGGGGCACATCCGCCTCGGCGCCGAGCAGGGACCGGACCAGCAGCAGCGCCCCGCCGGCGGCCCACGCCTGCGGCCGGCAGGCCGTCGGGTAGGGGACCGGCCGTGGCGCGAAGTCCGATGAGAAGCCCGCGAACAGTTCCGGCAGGCGGTAGTTGAAGGCGGGAGCGGCCCGGACCAAGCCGCGGAGCAGGGTGGTGGCCTCGGCGACGTGGCCCGTGCGCGCCAGCCCCCACACGGCGATCGCGGTGTCGTGGGGCCACACCGCCCCGCAGTGGTACGACAGGGGGTTGTAGCCGCCCGAGTCGGACGACAGGGTGCGCAGCCCCCAGCCCGACGCCATGTCCGGGGCTGCGAGCCGGGTCGCGATCCGCGCGGTCTCGTCGCGGTCGAGTAGGCCGCTCGACAGCAGGTGGCCCATGTTCGACGCGATGCCGTCGACGGGGCGCTTGTCGTGGTCGACCGCCACGGCCGGGTAGGGCCCCGATGCGTCCTCGACCCAGAACGCGGCCCGGAACCGCTCCCGCAGGTCGGCGGCCCAGGCACGCCAGCCCTCGCCCCCCGGGCGACCGAAGTGGTCGAGCAGGGCTGCGCCCCGAACCGCCGCGTCGTGGGCGTAGCCCTGGACCTCGCTCAGCGCGAGGGGCGCGGTCGCGATCGCGCCGTCCGCGAAGCGAACGCCGTCACGCGAGTCCTTCCAGCCCTGGTTCGCCAGGCTGCGGCTGCCGCGCGGCACGTACTCGACGAACCCGTCGCCGTCGGGATCGCCGTGGTTGCGCAGCCACGACAGGGCTGCCTCGATGTGGGGTAGGAGCGGGGCGACATCCTCGTCAGGGAGCCCCCAGCACCACGCCTCGTGGGCCAGCACCACGAACAGCGGGGTCGCGTCCACCGACCCGTAGTAGAACGGCGGGAGGTCCCCGCGGTCCGCGAGCGCTCCGCGCCGGACCTCGTGCAGGATCTTGCCCGGCTCCTCCTCGGTCTCCTCGTCGACGCGCCGCCCCTGGCGCCGTGCCAGGACACGCAGCGTGCCCCGCGCCAGATCGAGGTCGTACGGCAGCGCCATGAACGCGGCCCAGATCGAGTCGCGACCGAACAGCGTCAGGAACCACGGGCTCCCGGCGGCGGTGAACCGGTCGTCGGGAGCCTCGGGGTCGCGCAGATCGAGCGAGGCGAGGTCCACGACCGAGCGCCGCACGAGTCGTGTGAACCGCGATTCCGAGCAGCGCAGGGTCGGGCCCCGAGACGGCGATCCGGTGACGCCCACGCCCCGAGCGGTCGCCCCCACACCGACGGCGGGTAGCGCGGTCTCACCGTGTACGTCCGACGCCACCACCTCGACGACCACGGTTGCTGTCCCGCCGGGCGGCAGTCGGACGTCGCAGCGCAGCCGGTCACGGTCCGCGACCCCGGCGGTCATCGTGACCCGCGCGCACTCCTCGCCGCCCGGGCGCCGGAACTCGACCGCGCCGGGGCGCGGCTCCGGCGCGACCTCGTCGAGGGAACGGCCGTGCTTGACGTCGAAGATGTAGGCGAAGTCGGCGCCGACCTCCACGCTCACGGATAGCTCTGCCGGCTCCGAGCCGGCGTTGCGGACCTCGATCTCCTCACGCAACCCACCGTCGACGACGCGACGACGCGTGACCGAGATGCTCGGGTCGATCTCGGTGTCGCGCGACGGGGGGAGGTAGGCGTGGAACACCGCCTCGTGGCCGCCGACGGAGACGCCCGCGAGATGGACGGGGCGCGTACCGTCGACGAGCACTTCGAGACGGCTGACGAAGCGGGTGTCGCGGACGTACAGGCCGTGGTCACCACCGGGCACGATGTCGCCGTTCGCGCCGGAGATGACGAACGACTCGCCCCGCACGCAGACGATCTCGCCGATAGGTCCGTGGCCGGTCAAGGGGGTCCCCTCAGGTGGTCAGAGGAGGCGTTCGTAGAGAGCGACGTAGTGCTCGACCATCCGGACCGCCGAGAACTCGTCCTCGATGCGCGCGCGGCAAGCCACCGGATCGATCTCGCCCACCGCCTCGGTTGCGCGAGCGAAGGCGCGCAGGTCGCCAGGATCGATCAGGTACCCCGTCTCGCCGTCGACGACGATCTCGGGCGCAGCTCCCCGCCGGTACGCCACGACGGGGGTGCCGCAGGCCATCGACTCGGCCATGACCAGACCGAACGGCTCGTCCCACCGGATCGGGACCAGCACCGCGCGTGCGCGACCCATGAGGTCGACCTTCTCCTCGTGCTCGACGCTGGTACGCAGGTCGACATCGGCGCCGAGCATCGCGGGCGCGATCATCGTCTCGAAGTACTCGACCTCGAGCGGCTCGCTGACCTTGATCGCCATGATCAGCGGGAGCCCCGCCCGCTTGGCCACCTCGACCGCGACCTCGGGCCCCTTGTCGGCGGAGGCACGGCCGACAAAGAGCAGGAAGTCATCCTTGTCCGTCCGGAAGGGGTAGCGCTCCAGCGCGATGCCGTTGTGCACGACTCCTCCCGAGACCTGCACCCCCGCAGGTGTCCGGGACATCTGATCGTGGCTGATGGCCGTCAGCGCGATGCGGTGACTGATGGCGCGGTACAGCCGTGCGTTCGCGTCCGTCCAGGATCCGTGGAGGGTGTTGACCACCGGGGGCCGATCGGTGATCCCGGCCGCGATCGCGGGCCCGATCGCGCCGGTGTGGTCGTGGATCACGTCGAACCGGTCTGGATCGCGGTAGGCGGACACCGCGTGGGTCGCCTCGTACCAGGGGTTGCCGATGTGCAACGAGGGCGCGATGTCGAACACGGTGTCCAGCGTCGCCTTGGTCACGCTCCCACCTGCCGCCGAGAGGGTCACGTCGTGACCGGCGTCGACGAGTCCGTCCGCCAGCGATGCGACGATCCACTCGATGCCGCCGTATCCGATCGGCGGCACGGCGAACCAGGGGGGAGCGATCTGCAGTACGCGCGAGGGGGTTCCTGACCTGGGCCGAAGACAGTACTGCACGCTCTGAGTCGGCGCGACCCATCGGGCGCTACGGCGCGCCCGGTGCGACGACCTGCCTCAGTTGGTCGCCGCGCGTGCCTCGCGCTCGGCGCGCTTCGCCTCGTACTTGCGTGCCATCGCGTCGAGGCCCTCGAGGAACTCGCTGACCTGGGTGCGGGCCTTGTCGGCGTCGGGGTCGAGGCCCTCGAGGTCGAAGAAGCCCCAGTGGCGCAGCAACGGCCACAGCACCTCGTCGTGGTGGACACGCAGGTCGTAGATCCCGGCCTTGGCGATCTCGACCGCCTTGCGGTTGAAGTCGGTCATGCCCGCGCCGGGCATCTGGAAGCCCATCACCTCGGCGGCGATGGCCTCGACGGCGGCTGACGGGTCGAGCTCGAGCGCGGCGCCGAGCATGTCGCGGTAGAAGACCATGTGCAGGTTCTCGTCCGCGGCGACCCGCGCCATGATCCGGTCGGCGACGGCGTCGTCGGAGTAGCGTCCCGTGTTGCGGTGGCTGATGCGGGTGGCGAGCTCCTGGAACGACACGTACGCCATGCCTCGGAGCAGACCCTTGCCGCCCCGGTCGTAGCCGGTCATGACCTGCTGCATCCGGCCGCGTTCGAGCTGGACGGGGTCGACGCTGCGGGTGACCACGAGGTAGTCGCGCAGCACGATCGAGTGGCGGCCCTCCTCGGCGGTCCAGCGGTGGATCCAGTTGATCCAGGCGCCGTCGCCGTCGCCGAACATGGCGTGGATCTCACGGTGGTAGCTGGGCAGGTTGTCCTCGGTCAGCAGGTTGACCTCGAAGGCGGTCTGCGCGACGCCCGACAGCCGGGACTGGTCCGGGGTCCACGGGTCGCCGTCGTAGTCGCGCCCGAGGCTGTAGGGGATGTAGTCGTGGGGGAACCACTCCCTGGCGGTCTGCTCGTGGCGGCGCAGCAGCTCGGCGGCGGTCGGCTCGAGCTCGAGGAGTAGCTGCTGGTCGGTGGTCAGCGTCATGGGGCTCTCGGTGTCGATGGTCGGGGGGTCGGGTCACTGGGACTTCATCATCTGTGATGAACAACTACCTCCGCTACGCTCTCGACGCACCAATCTCGCCGTCTACTTAGCACGAGGTGATAGAACTGGCCGCATCCGCGCCCTGGCAGGCCCTCCCGACCGACATCGCGGCGGGGCTCGCTCGTCACCTGTCCTCGGTGGTGGACGAGACCATCGCGACGATCGCGCGCGAGGTGCCGGCCTACGCCCGCCCCCTGGAGGGCGCGTTCGGGGTGGGCCTGCGGCAGGGGGTGGAGGTCGCGCTCGGCCGCTTCCTGACCCTGCCCGGCAGTGACGAGCCCGCGCTGACCGAGACCGATCGCGAGGTGTACGTCAGGCTCGGACGCGGCGAGATGCGCGCAGGTCGTGCGCTCGAGGCGCTCCTGCAGGCGTACCGCATCGGGGCGCGCGTGGCGTTCCGCCGCTTCGCGACCCACGCGCGCGAGGACGGTCTGCCGGCGGACGGCGTCGTACCGCTGGCCGAGGCCGTGTTCGCCTACATCGACGAGCTGTCGGCCGCGAGCGCCGAGGGGTACGCCGCGGAGCAATCCGCGCGGGCGGACGAGCAAGGCCGGCGCCGCCGGGAGCTCCTCGAGCTTCTGCTCGCCACCACCGTGGACGCCACCGCGGTCGCCGAGGCGGCACCGGCGGTCGGCTGGGTGCCGCCGGAGCAGGCGATGGCCGTGCTCGTGCCGCTGGACGCCGCCGACACCGTCCGGACCCGGCTCGGCACCGACGCGCTCGTCGCCGAACGCGGCGACACGGTGGTCGGCGTCGTGCCGACACCCCTCGACGACCGCAGCCGCAACCTCCTGTCGCGCCGGCTCCGTAGCTGCGCAGCGGTGATCGGACCCAGCCGACAGACGACCGCGGTGGCGACCAGCCTGCGCCTGGCCGGAGCCGCCGTCCGTCTGCAGGCTGCCGGCGTGATCGACGCGGATCCCCTCTTCGTGGACGAGCACCTGGCCACGCTGGTCGTGCACAACGAACCGGAGCTGCTCGACGACCTCACCACGAGGCGCTTGGCACCGCTCGGGTCGGTCCGTGCGTCGAGCCGGGATCGGCTCGCCGAGACCCTGCTCGCCTGGCTGCAGCACCACGGGCAGCGCCAGCACGTCGCGGAGGCGCTGCACGTGCACCCCCAGACCGTCAGCTACCGGCTGACGCAGCTCCGCGAGCTCTTCGGTGCCCAGCTCGACGATCCCGCCGCCCGCTTCGAGCTCGAGATCGCCCTGCGGGCGACATCGCGCCGCTCGTAGCGGAACCGGCGTCACCGGGGCGATCAGTAACGGGCGAAGGTCTCGACGTCGCGTTCGAAACTCTCGATCATCTCGTCGGTCAGCGTCGGCCGGGTGGCGCGGATCGCCGCCACGAACTCGTCGGTCCCGGCCCGACCCGACCGCTCGCCGGCGTGCTCGGCCTCGAACGCCAGTTGCGCCGCCTTCCTCGCGGCGAACTCCAGATCCGCGGGCGTGAACCGCTCGGAGGCCTCGACGAGGATCCCCACGTCGATGTCCTCGTCGGTGATGTCGGCGATGTACCGACGCCAGATCGCCGCCCGGGCGTCGGCGTCCGGTGGCCCGACCGGCACGACGTAGTCGAAGCGACCCGGCCGGAGGAACGCCGGATCGAGGCTGCCGACCGAGTTGGTGGCGCACACCAGCAGGTGGTCGAACGACTCCCGCATCCGGGGTAGCTGGCGCAGGAACTCGTTGGTGACCTGTCCGCCGACGCGCCGATCCGACTGCCGGTTCGCCGCGAGGTCCTCGACCTCATCGAAGAACGCCACCGCCGCCGGGGCCGCCAGCAAACGGTCGAAGGTGTCGACCAGGACGGCCGGGGCGTCGCTGCCTTCGCCGAGCTGGGCGACCTCGACGGGCACGAACGGCCACCGCAGCCGCGATGCGATGCCCTTGGCGAAGGTGGTCTTGCCGGTGCCGGGGGGACCGAACAGCACGACCGACTGCGGTGCCGTGACCCCGTGCCGCAGGGCGAGCTCGGGTTCAGCCAGCGGCAGGATGATACGGCGCTCGATGATCCCTTTGACCTCGTCCATGCCCTCGAGCTCGTCCCATAGGCCAGCGTCGATGTGCTGCCCGCCGAGGTCAGCCAGCTCGCTGCGGCGATGCTCGATGACGCGACGGAGCACGACCACTCCGTCGGCGGTCTCGTAACCGCGATCCTCGAGCAGCGCGTGCAGCTCGGTGCCGCTGTGCAGCGCCGTGGTGAAGATGCGCGCCCCCTGGTTCGCGAGCCGGCCCTCGAGCCCATCGAGCAGGCCGTCGACCGAGCCGCGGTCACCCACGACCCGGTAGATGGAGCCGACCGCGCCGCTCACCGCACCGACGGCGAGGCCCACGACCTCGCCCTCCACCTCGGCAAGGAGCGTCTCGGTCGCCGCGGAGGTGACGAGGTCGGCGACCTCGTCGATCGACAGCCCGTCGGGGACTCGGTGGACGACGCCCTCACGCTCGCACAGGCCCACGACGCCGCCCAGGTCGCCCTCGCGGTAGTGGCGGATCCTCGGGCGCACCGACATCTCCTACGTCCGGATACCGCGGCGGCGAACGGTCCATCATCGCAGTGCACCGAGGGAACGTCGAACGGACAGCTGCCGATGCGGCGCGGTGGGCCGGCGCCGGGTCACGGCTGTCCGGTCACCCGGCGTCGCCGAGCGCACCGCGAACGACGGGACGCGCGTGCAGGTCCACCGCACGTACAGCACGCTCGCCCGTCCGCGACGCGGGACGCGCGAGAGAAAACCCCGCGTGTACTGAAGTAGGGGTTCGGCTTGGGTCGACCAGACCGCCGAGAGGCAGCCTCGGGGGGCACCCCCCCCCCCGGAGGGCGCCAGGAGGCCCCCATGTTCCGCACCTGGTCGATGTTCCTCGCGATCGCCGCGCTGCTGATCGTCTCAGTACCTACCGCGTTGGCACAGTCGTCCGACGAAGTCGACTACGACCGCAAGAGCGACAACATCGAGCTCGTCGCTCGGGCGCAGTTCCCTCAGGGGACGGACATGTTCTTCCAGCGCCGCGACGGCCTGCAACGGGTCGACGGACGCGTCGTGCACGGGACCCGCGACTACCTGTTCGCCGGTGCGGATGCGTCGTCGGCGGTCGGTGAGCCTCCCGAGGGCACGCCCGAGGGGATCCGGATCTTCGACGTGACCGATCCGACGCAGCCGCACGAGCTCGTCGCCGTCGACTGTTCCGGCTACCACGCCGACATCGCCGTCTACGAGGATCTGTTGATCCACGGCATCGACTCGGCCCGAAGCAACGAGGGCTGCGACGAGCGCTTCGATCCGCACGGCCTCAACCAGAAGGGTGAGGCCGGCGTGCGCATCTTCGACATCTCCGACCCGGCCCGTCCCACCTTGGTGGCTCACCTGACCGAGGAGGAGACCGGTACCGACGCGCACAACATCACGACGCTGCCGTGGGCGGGCGTGCTCTACATCGCCGGCTCGGGCTTCACCCAGGCGGACACGGTGCTGTCGATCGTCGACCTGACCGAGCCCGACTTCCCGGTGAAGATCATCCCGATGCAGGCCATCTCGCCCACCGCGACGGCCGAGTGCCACGACATCGGCGTGGCGAACCTCGGCCACCGCGCCTTGGCGTTCTGTGCCGCCGTGGAGCAGACGTTCATCTGGGACGTCAGCGATCCGATGCAGCCGCGCCACGTCGCCAACGTGGTCGGTCCACCGGAGTCGATCCACCACGGGGCGCGTCTCGCTCCCGACGGACGCACCCTCGTGCTCAACGACGAGCTCGGCGGCGCGGCCGCCGCGCCGGGATGCCTGCCGACGACCAACGACCCGTTGGGGGCGCTGTTCTTCTACGACATCGGCATCCCGGAGCTGCCGGTCTACCTCGGGTCGTTCTCGACCAGCGAAGCCGCGGCCAAGCTGCCGTGCACCAGCCACTTCTACAACTTCATCCCGGGCACGAACCTGCTGACCATCGGTTGGTACAAGTCCGGGATGATCGTCGTGGACTACGCCAACCGCACCCTGCCGACCGAGCACGCCGTCTTCACCCCGACCGGCGGGGACTTCTGGGCCGCCTACTACTGGCACGGCTACGTGTACGGCAACTCGTTCGGCGGCGGCGGCCTGTACGGCGGCACCAACGAGGCCGGCGGGATCTGGGTGACCCAGCTCGACGGGGTCGGTGACGTCAACCCCAGCCCCTACGACGCCGGCGTGACCTGGGCGCCTTGGACCGCGTCCGATCCCGCTCCCGGTGCGAGTGACTTCTCCCGCCCGACCTTCGGCTGAGCTGGCCGCAGCCCGGCGTCCCCGACGGGTCAGCGGGCGCTCTCAGCCGTGACGTGCGGCGCGAAGTGGCTGCGCCGGTTCCACGTCGGCAGCGCCCGCGCCAGCCGCGTCGGCCCGGTCACGGTGATGCCGCCGGAGCGGATCGCTTGGCCCCACTCGATCGCCCCGGCGTGCCAGCGCGCGAAGCTCAACGCCTGCGCCTCGACGACCAGGTCGATGTCGTAGCCGGGCGGCTTGAGGCACACCTCGGCGCGGTCGGGCCCGAACAGCACCCAGTAGCGGCGGCGCCGCTCGGGCTGGTCGTGGAAGCGGAACTCGACGACCACCCGCCGCTCCGGCAGACGCTCGACCGCCAGGCAGTTGTTCACCCAGGACCACAGCACGACGTCGGGGTTGGCGTGCGTGGGCTGCAACTCCAGCCACCGCGCCGCCCAGATCCCCAGCGACTCCATCGTGGCCCAGGCGTCGCGCCCCGCGGCGGTCGGCACGTACACCGACCCACGGCCGCTGGGGTTCGGGAGGATGTCGATGACGCCGGCGCGTGCGAGCTCGCGCAGCCGCTTGCTCAGCAGCGTTCGGGACAGGCCCGGGGCGCCGTCGGCGATGGCGTTGAAGGTCGTCGCCCCGAGCAGGATGTTGCGCAGGATGACGACCGTCCAGCGCTCGCCGAGGACCTCGGCGGCACGCGAGATCGGACAGTACTGGCCGTAGCTGACCACTCCACCAGCCTCCCCGACGACCCGTCGCCGCCACAGTACAGGATGTGGACTTGAGGCGACCGCCCCGCGCCGGGACGCTCACCACGTCACCGAGGGAAGGCACCGGGGATGTCGATCAGGGGTTTCGAAGGACGGGTCATCGGGCGCGACGACGACGACTACGACGACGCGCGGGCAGTGTGGAACGCCGCCATCGACCGCAAGCCGGCCGTGATCGCGCGCTGCAGCTCGGCGGCGGACGTGGCCGCCGCCGTCCGCCACGCCCGCGAGCGGGACCTGACGGTCACGTTGCGCGGCGGTGGCCACAACGTCGCGGGGACCGCGGTGTGTGACGACGGGCTGGTGATCGACCTGTCCGCGATGCGGGCGGTCGACGTCGACCCGCAGTCGCGCACGGTCCGGGTCGAGGCCGGGGCGCTGTGGGCCGGGGTCGACGAGCGCACCCAGGCGCACGGCCTGGCGACGACCGGCGGCGTCGTCAGCCACACCGGCGTCGCGGGGCTCACGCTCGGAGGCGGTATCGGCTGGCTGATGCGCAAGCACGGGTTGACCATCGACAACCTCCTCGCGGTCGACGCCGTCACCGCCAACGGCGAGCTGCTGCGCGCGTCGGCGGACGAACACCCCGACCTGTTCTGGCAGCTCCGCGGTGGCGGTGGCCGCAGCGTCGCCGTG
Organism: Actinomycetota bacterium; assembly: GCA_019347575.1. Taxonomy (NCBI): domain Bacteria; kingdom Bacillati; phylum Actinomycetota; species Actinomycetota bacterium. The sequence continues at coordinate 90,587 of JAHWKY010000012.1, forward strand.
ACCGCCTTCACCTACCGGCTGCACCCGCTCGGTCCCGAGGTGCTCGCCGGGCCAGTGCTGTGGGCGCTCGAGGATGCCCCGGAGGTGCTGCGCCACTACCGTGACTGGACCCTCACCGCCCCGCGCGAGGTCGGCACGGTCGTCAATCTGAGGCAGGCCCCGCCGCTGCCCGCCGTGCCCGCGGAGCTGCGCGGCCGCCGCGTCTGCATCATCACCATGGTGCACAACGGTCCCGTGGAGGCCGGCGCCGCGGCGCTCGCCCCGCTGCGCGGCTACGGGTCCCCGCTGCTCGACGCGGTCGCTCCCCGGCCGTACCGCCAGCTGCAATCGATGCTCGACCCGACCGTGCCCCACGGCTGGCACTACTACTGGAAGTCGGCCGAGGTGGAACGCCTCGAGGACGCGATGATCGACGCCATGATCGAGCACTCCAGCGGCATCTCCGCGCGGTCCTACTCGGTGACCTTCCACCTCGGCGGTGCCATAACCGACGTGGACCCGGACGCCACGGCCTACGCGGGTCGCGGGGCGCGGCACAACCTCAACATCAACGGCATCTGGACCACCGAGGAGGAGGCGAACCACGACGCGGGCCAGCGCGAGACGGCGTGGACCCGCGCGTACCACGAGGCGGTGCGGCCGTGGCTCACCGGCGTGTACGTCAACTTCCTCGACCGGGACGACACCCGCGACGCCGCCTACCCGGAGGCAACGCGGCAGCGCCTCGAGCAGGTGCGGCGCCACTACGACCCGGACGGGGTCCTCGCACGAGCCTGAGTCACCCGGACGGCGACCGCGACTTCGACGCGCTCGTGTGCGACCTGGGCGGCGCCCCGACCACGCCGTCAGATGGGAGGCGACCCCAACCGGGTGGAGGTTCCCAGCAGAGACGGTAGGGCTCGACCTCACCGTCGACGTGCGTTACACTTAGGCATATGGCTAACCGATTTGCCAGCACGACGAGCGCCCTCGAGGTGGAACGGATCTTCAAGGCGCTGGCCGACCCCACCCGCCGTGCCGTCGTCGAGCGGCTCCGCCGGGGGCCCGCAGCCACGACCAAGCTGGCCAGCGGCTTCGACATGGCGCTGCCGTCGTTCCTGCAACACCTCGGCGTGCTCGAGGACAGCGGGCTGGTGACCTCGCACAAGCACGGGCGGGTCCGTACCTACTGGCTCGTAGCGGAACCGCTGCGCGCCGCTGAGAGCTGGCTTTCCGAGCAGCGCGAGCTGTGGGAACGCCGGCTCGACCAGCTCGACGAGCACCTGCACCGGATGAAGCAGGACCTGGAGAAGGAGGACGAGCCGTGACCACCGCCCCGAGCCCCGCCACCCCGTTCACGCACGACCCCGAGCTCGACCTGTACCTCGAGCGGCTGGTCGACGTACCGGTCGAGCTGGTCTGGAAGGCCTGGACCCAGCCGGAGCATCTGCTCCCGTGGTTCGCGCCGAGACCGTGGGAGACCATCGACTGCGAGATCGACCTGCGCCCCGGTGGGATCTTCCGCACGGTCATGCGCGGCCCGGACGGGAACGTCGTCGACAACCCCGGCGGCTGCTATCTCGAGGTCCAGGCGCCCAACCGGCTGGTGTGGACCTCCGCCCTGGGCCCCGGCTACCGGCCGCTGCCCCCGCCCGCCGCGGACGCCGATGGCCCGGACCTGGCCTTCACGGCGGAGCTCACGTTCGAGGCGGTCGGCGACGGCACGCGCTACTCGGTACGCGCGATCCACGCGACCCGCGAGGGAGCGGCCGCGCACGAGGAGATGGGCTTCTCCGCCGGCTGGAGCACCGCCCTCGACCAGCTGGTCGAGTACGTGAAGGGCGTGCCCCAGGAGTGACGTGCAGACCTGGGACGCCATAGGCGAGGCATACATTTCCGTGCCGTCTGGCACGGAAGTGCGTACACCGAGCTACGGGGACACCTCCAGGAAGCCCCGCACCTGCGCGAGGAAGGCGCGAGCGTCGGTCAGGACCAGGCGCGCCGGGGCGCGGTCCAACCGCCAACCGGCTGCCTCGAGTTCCGCCTGCCGCGCCGCGTCCGCCTCGACGTCCGGGGCGATCGAGTGGTACCGCTCACCGTCGATCTCGAGGCCACGGAGGAGGTCGAGCCAGGCGAGGTCGATCTCGAAGCAGCGCCCCGCCACCTCGACGCGGTGGTTGATGACGGGCAGGGGGAGCTCCGCGTCGCGGATCGTGAGGTAGGCGACGATCTCGGCGACCGATCGAGCCCGCGCCAGCACCGGATCGCATCCGGCCAGGACGCGCCGCAGGGTCGAGGCGCCCCGCACGCGACCGATCTCGCCGAGGATCGTCGCCACCTTCAACGGTGTCACCAGCCCCCGACGCCAAGCCTCGAGCAGGAGCCTCTGCAGCTCCTCCTCGGGGAGGACGGCGGCGAGTTCGACGATGGTGCGAGCCACGCAGGCCACCGGGATGCCCTCGACCTCGACGCGATGCTCGACCGGGAGAGTGCGCGTGCGTCGGATGCGCAACTTGGGCACGCGTTCACCCCGCGTGCCCCGTGGCGCGAGGAGTTCCACCTCTGCCGACCCGGAGCCGAGCAACCCGTGCAGCCGCGCGGCTGCCATCCCGCCGAGTACCGCCCCCGCCGGTCCTGCCAGCGTGCCGGCCTTGGCACGGCGGTGCCAGGAGTCCGGCATCCCCTCCAGTGCGTACACGCCGGGGTACCAGCGCTTGAGGCGCCCCGCCGACGTCCAGCGCGACAGCGTGGAGTAGGCGATACCCGCCTCCTCCGCCTGCGCGGCGGTGATCAGCCCGTGTTGACGCCGGGCGATCCGCACCAGCCGCTGCCACGCTGTCCGGTTCGCCATGGCGGGCAGGCTGCCGCCCCGGCGCCAGCACCGGTCGGTTGACCTCCCGCGGGTTGTGGACGAACGTCGAGGCGCTTCCGTGCCGTCTGGCACGGAGGCGCCGTACACGTCAGCCGGCGCCGCGAGCACGCTCGACCCCCAGCTCGACGCCTGGTTCATCGAGGGGATGGCCGAGAACCTGCCATCCCACGAGGCGACCCACAGCTTCGAGGAGTCGAGCCCCGCGGAGTGGATCGACCGCATCGGCGCCCCGACGCTGCTGATCCAGGGCCTGCCCGACACCGTCTTCAACCTCAACGAGGGCGTGCACAACTACCTCGGGTTGCGCGACCACGGGGTGGACGTACGCCTCGTCGGCCTCAACACCGGCCACCTCCTGCCCGGGCTGCAGCCCACGGGAGCGGGGCACGCACTCCGCGCCGAGGAGTCGCCCTGCGCCGACCTGCCGACGCTGGTGGACGACTTCCTCGCCCACCACCTGCGGGGCGACAGCGCCGCCGCGGCACGGCTCGCCGATGTCCCGCGGGTCGTCATCCCGACCGAGCAGGGTGACTGCATCAGCGGGCCCGACTGGCCGCTGACCGACGAAGAGCTCACCTTCACGTTCCCCGCGTTCACCGCACCCCAACCTGGAGGCAGCCTGCTGCTGCCACTGATGACCGCCGACGAGCCGGTGACGCTGGCCGGCATCCCGCGCCTGATCGGCACCCCGCTGCACGAGCTCGACGACCAGCTCTACCTCTCGCTCGTGGTCGCCGACGCCGACGGTCTGCACGTCATCGATGATCAGGTGACCGGGATGCGCCTGCGAGCCGGGTGTGACGGCTACGCCGAGGCGACGTGCATGTCCGAGCGCGGCGTGCCGCACCGTGCCGAGCTCGGAGGGATCGCGACGACGCTCGCACCGGGCCAACAGCTGCTGCTCCGGGTCGAGGGATGGAACGAGCAACACGCACTCAACAGCACACGCCGGCCGGGCGCCGCGCTCCTGACCAGCGTGACGCTGACCGTCCCGGTCCTCAGCAACTGAACCGACCGATGCGCGCGGCAAGCGCCGGCCGCGGCATACCTGAGGCGGCCACCTGGCGGCGCGCCGCCGTCACAGCTCGAGCCGCCAGTACTGGCCGACGAGATCGTGGCCGAAGCTGTGGTGGGGTTCCTCCTCGACCAGCTCGAACCCCACCCGTTCGTAGATGCGGCGGGCGGAGACCAGGACGTCGTTGGTCCACAGCGTGATGGCCGAGTAGCCGGCGTCGCGGGCGAACCGGATGCACTGGTCCACCAGCAGCGATCCGATGCCGAGGCCTCGCGCCGACGGCTCGACGAGCAGGATCCGCAGCTGTGCAGTGGTGTCGTCCTTGGCGACACAGAACACGCAGCCGACCCGCTCGCCGTCGACCTCGGCGATCCAGCCGGCCTCCCGGTCAGGATCGTGCGTCGCCGCGTGGTCGGCGATGATCCGCCCCACGAGGGCTTCGAAGTCCGCGTTCCAACCGTACTCCGCGCGGTAGATGGCACCGTGCCGGGCGACGACCCAGTCGTGGTCGTCGCGCCGCGCGGGGCGGATCCGGACCCGCCGCCCCGCCGCCGTCTGGTCCGCGCACGGGTGACCGTGCTGCCGTGGCGACATCGCCTCGCCTCCGTTGGGACCACGCGCGACCCTAGGGGGCGGTCAGCGGTGATCGAGGTGCAAGCGGCTGCGGAGCCGCACTCGGGCCCGAAGAGCACGGACGGCTCGAGCGACCGCAGTCACGCCGTCCCCCTGCTCGACCACGTACGGCTGCTGTCCCCACCACCGCGCCGTGAGCTGCGAACCCGGGCCAAGGGCCCGGAACACGGCGAAGCGGTCGCCAGCCACCGTGCGCTCCCAACCGTCATCACCGAGGAGGAATTCCGCGACGATGCGGCACGGCCACAACTGCAGGTCGTCGACGATCACCAGCCCACCCTCGCGCAGGTGGCGCGTCCCGTAGTACCAATCGATCGCCGGCAGCGGGAACGCGTGGGCACCGTCGATCAGGAGCAGATCGAGGGGCTGGGTCTCGACCCGCGGCAGCACATCCGCCGACCCTCCCAGCAGGTGGCGCCACTGGTCGGTCGCGACCTCGTGGACGGCGCACCAGTCCTCGATGCGCTGCGGCTCGTGCTCCGCGGGACTGATCGAGGTGTGCCTTGCACCGGTCGCGACGAGCACGACCGTGCTCCACCCGGCTCCGGTCTCGAGCGTGGTCGAACCCGGACCGGCCGCGGCCGCGAGCAACTCGAGGAGCGCCGGACTGACCGGCCAGCTCGCGTCACGACCGGCTCCGTCGCGGTGGAAGGCGGGGCGCTCCCGTTCGAGCGCAGCCAGCACCTCGTGGACGTCCAAAGCGGCCTCTCTGAAGGGGATCGCGAGGGTACTGCTGGCCCTCGTCGGGGCCGCCGCGCACCACGAGCGAGGGCCGCACGACCCGCTATGCCCTGAACCGTGCCAGCCTGGCGTGCCTAGCGGTGCTCGAGGGGCGCTGCGCGTGCGCTCGCACGCGCCCGGTCCGTGGGTGGACCACCCCTCTGAAGACCGAGACAGGAGGGGAACCGTGAACCGCATCCGCACCGTGGGCATCGTCGTGGTGGCGTTGCTGATGACCCTGCCAGCCGCTGGATCGTTGGCACGGTCCAGCAACTACGCGGCTCCGATGAGCGGCGACCAGGAGGTCGACCCGGTCGACACCCGTGGGACCGGCGTCGCCACCTTCAAGCACCGTGCCGAAGGCCTGGTGTACAAGCTCAACGTCGCCAACCTCGAGGACATCTTCGCCTCGCACATCCACTGCAACGTTGCCGGCGCCAACGGTCCGATCGGCGTCACGCTGTTCATGGCTGACCCTCCCGTGACCGTGTCGGGCACCCTGGCCGAGGGCACGATCACCGCTCCGGACGAGAACAACGCGTGCGAGTGGTCTGACCTCGACGAGGTCATCGCCGCGATCGAGAACGGCGGCGCCTACGTCAACGTCCACACCACCGCGCATCCCAGCGGCGAGATCCGCGGTCAGATCCGCTGACGGAGGCGCTGGAGGTGGCGCGCTACCCGTCACCCTCCTCGGGCAGCACGATGCGGCCGTCGTCGAGCAGCTCGAAGCCGGGGTTGTGCGCCACCTCCCACAGGTGACCGTCGGGGTCGCGGAAGTAGCCGGAGTAGCCGCCCCAGAAGACGCGTTGCCCCGGCTTGGTGATCTCCCCGCCGGCGCGCGCCGCCTGCGCCAGCAGCTCGTCGACGGCCTCCTCCGAGGCGACGTTGCTGGCGAGGGCGACGTTGCCGTGCCGCCCCGCGACCTCGGGCTCGACGCGCGCATCGTCCGCGAGCGCCTGGCGGCCGAACAGCCCGAGCACGACCGCCCCGCCGACCATGAACGAGATCTCACCGTCGACCGACGCGGCTGACCGCCGCCAACCCAGCGCCTCGTAGAAGCGTGTGGCACGGTCGAGGTTGTCGACACCGAGCGTGATGAAGCTGACGTACGCCACCGCTACTCCCTCGCGATGCGGTGCGTCGAACGTAGCGCGGCGGGTCCGGTCTCCTGTCGGGGAACCGTGCCCGGGCAGAAGGTGGACGGGGGGGCTACGTCGAACCGGCAGGGGGGAGGTGGCGCGGATGGTGCGGTGGAGTACGAGCGTGGGGACGCTGCTGGCGGTGGCGCTTCTGTCGATCGCGGCAGGCACGGCCCCGGTGCAGCAGGCGGACATCGAGCTCGCGATCGTCGACCACGACGCCGTGTTCTACGACCAGGGCCGAACGCGCCCCGCGCTGTTCGCGTACTCGTCCAGGGCGCGCGCGACGGCGGGACTGCCGGTCGAGGTCACGGCCGATACCGCGACTCCCGCGGCACGGCTCGAGCGGGAAGCACTGAGCCCGACCTTGCGCCCCGACGCCACGCTGGGTTGGGCGTTCGCGGGGCGAGGCGCGCCGGTGAAGGTCAACGCCGAGGACACGTTGCCGGTCCACGTCATCGTCGATGCGCGTGCCAACCCCTACGGCACGCGCTGGTGGCACCGGCAGGAGACCGCCACCGACCTGTGGGCGTGGGGCGGCGTGCTGGCCGGCGGGCTGCTCAGCGGCGAGGAGCACGCCGACAACGCGGTCTTCGGACTCGGCCCCACCACGGTGGCGTACCCCGAACGCTCCATCGTCGCGAGCGGCGAGGCTCAGCTTGCGTGGGACGACCGCCACCTGATCCGCACCGCCACGACCGTTGATCACGACCCCGCCACCGGCCGCACCTTCGAAGGGGTCTTCTGGGGCAACCTCGCCCAGCCGGCGCTGCGCATCGTCGGGGGCGACGGCGTGTTCGAGCAGGACACAGCGGCCCCTCCCCTAGTGCTCGAGCTGCCCGTGCGGCCGTCGGGGCTCGTCTTCTTCTCCACCCCGCCAGCTCCGCCCGGCGTCGAGGTGTCGTGGACGCGGGCGCTCGACTTCAACGCACGCACGCTGACGCTGCAGGCGACGGTGCACGCGGGATCGGTGTGGCCGGCGTCCGGCGCGCTCGACGACGATCCGACGGTGCCCACCTGGGAGTGGTCGCCGTGGGTGTTCTTCATGGGCTGGGACTACGGCGACCTGGTCAACGGCGGGCCTGGGGAACCGGCGGCTCTCGAGCACCTCGCCGCCCCGGCCCGGCTGCGCCCCGACGGCTCTCTCGCCGTGGATCGACTCGCGGCGGACGGGTCGCCGCTGCTACCTCCTGGGCTCCTCGACGCCAACCTGCCACCCGGCGCGCACGTGGAACTCGCGGCGACCGGCCAGGGTGGGAACGTCGGCGGCCGGCGCATCCCGGGCCCGGCCTTGCCCGCAGCCACCGAGCGGACCGTGTCGGACGAGGGCGGCGGCCAGGTGGTCGCGGACGGTGCGTCGGTCGATGTGGTCGACCGTGACGGAACGCCAGCCCTGGCGATCGCACGCGATGGCGTCGAGGTCGGCGAGCTGGCGGTGCCTGCGTTGACCGTCGACGGCGCGAGCGCAGCGCTCGACGACGCCGTGCTGCTCGATCGCTGGGTGAACGGGCCTGCCCAGCCGGGATCGGGGCGGTGGTCGGTGGTCGCGCTGTACGACACCGGCGAGGTCTTCGCCGATGTCGTCCTCCTCGTGGATGCCCTGCCGACCAGTACGTCGGCGACCTGGTACCTGTGGGACGGCCACAGCACCGACGGCTCCCCTCACGACGTCACCGTCCACACCGTCTTCGACCCCGCCATCGGCGGAGACGACGGCGATGCGTTCCGCGAGCCGTTCTACACCGGGGAGACCTACGCCGAGGAGGCAGCCGTCCCGCAGGGGGTGCTCGACTTCCCCGTCGGCGCGCTCCTGCACGGCTGGTTCGGTTCCCTGCCCGCAGTCCAGGCCTTCGACACCGCGGGCGGACCGACGGTGACGCACCTGCAACTGTCGCCCAACGTGGGGGGTCCGGGGCGTGCCGAGGCGCTGCACACCACCGCCTACCTCCTCGCCGACCACGCCTCCTACGAGCCGGACCCGGACGCCGCCGTCGCCGACGCCGAACCGATCGAGGGGACCGACGTCCTGCTCCAGGTCACCAACCACTGGTCGGGGACGATCTGGGAGCCCAACTTCATCCCCTACTTCTCGATGTTCCTCGTCGGGTGAGCGAGACGCAGCAGGTGCGAACCCTCACCATCGGCCTGCTGCTGTTCGAGGACGTCGATCTGCTCGACGTCGGCGGACCCTACGAGGTGTTCCTCACCGCGGCGCGACTCGTCGCTCGCGACGGCGACACCCCACCCTTCGAGGTCACCACGGTCGGCGTCACGCCCGAGCCGGTGTCGGCCTACGGCGGCCTCCGGCTGGTGCCGCAGCGGACGCTCGATGATGCCGGGGACCTCGACGTGCTCGTGGTCCCGGGTGCGGTCGACATCCACCGCGTCCGGGGCGATCGGACGTTGTCGTCGGCGCTGGCCGACGCGATCGCGCGCGCCCCGCTGGTCACATCGGTGTGCACGGGTGCGTTCCTGCTCGCCGATCACGGGCTGCTGCACGACCGGTCCTGGACCACGCACTGGGAGGACATCAGCGATCTCGCGACGGACGTCACCAGCCCACCCGCCGACGGGGCGCCGCGGTGGGTCGACACCGGTGCTGTGGTCACCGCCGGCGGGCTCAGCTCGGGGATCGCGATGGCTCTGCACCTCGTCGATCGACTAGCCGGCCGTGACCTCGCGCTGCGGACGGCGCGCCAGATCGACTACGTCTGGGACCCCGACGACGGGATCAACGCCTGAGAGTGGTCTCGCGCAAACGCGCGTAGCCGGCGACGATGGCGGCCAGGGCGAGGATCGACAGCGTGGGGATGTCGCTGGCCGGCTTGCCTCCGAGGTCGATGTCGATCACGTGCCCGATCACGTGCACGGCCGCGCCGACGCCCGCCCCGAGGAGCGCCGCGGCGAGACCGTCGATGCGCTCGGGGTACGCCGCGAGCAGCAGCACGGCGCCGATGCCGACCTGGAACGCCCCGAGGTCGTGGATCAGGTGAGGGTTGTAGGGCTCGAACGTGGCGATCTGGTCGAAGAAGCTCTGCGGGGCGAGGAACGCCCAGAGCCCGAACAGCAGGAACGCCGCCGCTCCGAGCAGCGTGACGACCCGGATCCACCGCGCCGGCTCCACCGCCGTCCCGTCTGGTCCGCTCGTCGTGATCGTCGACCTATCGGTGCCCATGGCCCGGCCTCCTCAGCTCTCGCGCACGACGGCGCGCTCGGTTGCTGTCGCCCTGTTTGCTCGGTCCTGGCGCGCCATGCCCGCGCGCTGATGGCATACTGTGACATGATGGCACAGCGTGACATACATGGCAAGACCACCGGCTCGAGCCTCCTCGATCGCCGAGCGGCACAGACGCGCGCCGAGATCTTTGACGCCGCCATCGAGCTGTTCCTCGCGCAGGGTTTCGATGCGACCTCGATGGACGAAGTCGCCGAGGCTGCCGGGCTCTCGCGGCGCACGCTGTACCGCTACTTCGACACCAAGGACGACATCGTCTTCGAGCTGCCGCGCCAGTGGCTCGAGGTCCTCGACGCCACCATCGCCGAGCGCCGCGAGGACGAGCCGACGCGCGACCTGCTGCGTCGGGCGTTGCGTGACACGGCGGTCCACATCGAGCGGACCCGTCACGACGTGCTTCGGGGGTACGCCGTCCTCGCCTCGTCTCCGAGCCTGCTGTCGCGGCACGGCCGCTCCGACGCCGAGTGGGTGGCTCGCTACCTCGAGCTGATGGGGCCGGACGTCACCGGTCTCGAGCACGGGGCGCTGCTCGCCACCACCGCGGCCATGGCGTTCGTGGCCGCACAGAACGCCGCCATCGCGATCTGGGCCGCGCAGCAGCCCGACGCCGATCTGCTCGAGATGCTCGAGATCGTCCTCGAGCAGATCGATCCGCTGTGGCCCGAGCCGTGCCGGCACGCACCTGCTCACCCGGGCTGACGCGGCGTCGGCGGTCAGACCGGCGGGGGCGAGTGGGTGAAGTCGATGGTCCAGGCGAATACGGTGTCGTAGATCGAGACGTAGTCCGAGTCGACCGTGGGGTGCGCACCCACACCGGTGACGCCGTGCTGGCGGAACGTCAGGCGCACCCGGTCGCCGTTGGTGGTGCTGCCACAAACCGCCGCGCCCATCGGCGAGTCGAACGCCGGCGTCCAACCCGGGTTGACCAGCGAGTACGAGTCCCAGTCGAGATCGAGTCGGTAGGTCGTCACGGCGGGGCTCACCGTGAACACGATCCCGCCTCCTCGGCAGACGCCCACCGAGGGGGTGCGTGCACTGGTGTCGCCGGGAACCGTGGCGTGGATCTGCCGCAGGGTCCGTTCGCCGTGGATCACGACGACGTGGACGGTGTAGGTCGAGTCCTGCGCGTTGGGTCGTGGCGTCACCTCGAGCTCGAGCACGCCAGGCGCGACATCCGCGGCGGCGAGACTGGCGTACCCGGTCCCGATCGAGCCCGCCCCGACCTGGATCCCCTCGACCCGTTCCCCGTCACGTATCAGGTCGAGGGAGACGTCATCGGTCAGCTGCCGCGAGTCCGGTAGTCGCCCACGTGCCAGCCCGTGCACCGGCGGGGCGTCGAAGACGTCGACCCAGGACAGGATCGAGGTGGCGTGCGCTGCGACGGGGAACGGAAACGCGCGCCTCTCGGTCACGTCGCCCTCGAAGGCGTGCGCGACCCAGTCGTCGTCGTTGAACGCCAGCTCCCACCGTCCTCCAGCGAAGCTGGACCGCACCGGGGCGTGTGTGTCCGCCGCCAGCAGCTGCGGCACGGACCGAGCCGGGACCGGCGCGGGCACCTCGATGTAGGAGCGCCCGCGACCGCCGAGCGTGAGGTCGACGTGAACACCGGTCCCGGCGAGCGTCCGCGGCGTCGCACGCAGCACGAACACGGTCTCGCGTCCGGCGAACAACCCCTCGTACGGTGCGATCTCGCCCTCCCACACGCCCGGCGCCACCTCGGTCGCGGTTCCCGCCTCGGAGATGTGGGCCTCGTCCTGCACCTCGAGGGTGACGTCGACCTCGTCTGGCGAGGCCACGTCGAGCTCGAGGTGGAAGCGCAGCGGCTCTTCGACGGTCCAGTTCGCAGGCGTGTCCAGCAGCGAGCCCTGCGTGAAGACGTGGCCGTACCCACCGAGGCAGGGGTAGCGCCTCTGGGTCGCGTGCTGGGCGTAGTAGCCGCAGAGGCGCCGGATCGGGTGGGTGCCGAGCTCGGGGTCGGTCGCGTCCACGCTCCACGTGAGCGTGCCGTCCGCCGACTCCAGCAGGTACAGGCGGTCAGCGGAGGAGCTCGCAGCCGCTGACGCACCGATCGCCGATCCGGACCCATCCGTCGCCGGCGCCGTCCCGAGCAGCCCGAGCAGCGTGAGCACGATCACCCACACGTACCGGCCTTGCGGTTCGTGCCTCATGCCGGCCCCTTCCCCGCAGGCGAGACTGCGAGGGAATTCGACGCCGGGGCGTCGCCCTCCTCCACCGCCCAGGGCATCGACGTACGCGTTCCGGTGCCATCTCGCACCGGATCACGTACACCGACCGCGCGGATCGTGCTCGCGTTACTCCGGCGCCCCGACCTGCGCAGACGCCAGGAGGTCCCGGACCTGTGCCACGAACGCAGCGGGGTCGGTGAGCACGAGCCTCGCCGGGGCGCGGTCGAGCCGCCAGCCCGCCCCCTCGAGGTCAGCCTGCCGCCGTGCGTCCGCTGCGACGTCCGGGGGGATGGAGTGGAACGCCTCCTCGTCGATCTCCACGCCCCGCTCGAGCTCGGGCCAGGCGAGGTCGATCTCGTACCGGCGCCCCGCCACCTCCACCCGATGGTTGACCTCGGGTACCGGCAGACCCGCGTCCCGGATGGCGAGGTAGCCGACGATCTCGGCGATGGACCGGGTCCGTGCGAGCGCCGGATCGCACTCGGCGAGCACGCGCCGCAGCCTCGCCGCGCCCCGCACCCGACCGACCTCGCCCAGGCACGCGGCCACCTCCAGCGGCGTCACCAGGTTCCGGCGCCACGCGTCGAGCAGGACCTCCCGCAGGCGCTTCTCCGCAACGACGTCGACGAGTTCGACGATCGTTCGGGCGACCGACGCCGCCGGTACGCCATCCACCTCGACGCGGTGGTGGTCCGGCAGCGTGCTCGTCCGTCGGATCGCGACACGTCCGAGCCGTCCGCACGCCGCCGTTCGTGGGACGAGCAGCTCGACCTGGGACCCGTCGAAGGCGAGCAGGCCGTGGAGACGTGCAGCAGCCGCCCCGCCGAGGACAGCCTCGGCGTGTGCCGCGAGCGTCGCCGCCTTCGCGCGACGGAGCCACGAGTCGGGCACACCCTCGAGGGCGTACACCCCCGGGTACCAGCGCTTGAGACGCCCCGCCGCCACCCACCTCGACAGCGTCGAGCGAGGGATACCGACCTCCTCCGCCTGCGCGACCGTCACCAGACCGTGCTGACGGCGCGCCAGCTTCATCAGCTTCTGCCAGGAACTCTTCGTCGCCATGGCCGCCAGGGTGCCGCGGGGACACCACCGCCCCGACGACCACCGGGCGCGGCCCTGTGGAAACACGTCGATGTACGTGTTCCGGTGCGAGATGGCACCGGATCACCTACACCGACGGCTGGATGGACGTGTCGGAAGGCGACGTCACGCCCCGTGGGAACGCTACGACGGTCCCGAACGACGGCCACCTGGAGGGAGAGCGATGGAGACCTGGGACGCCATCCGCGCACGCCGCAACGTGCGAAGCTACGAGCAACGTCCGATCGCCGCTGACGCGCTGCGACGGATCCTCGAGGCGGGGCGACGCAGCCCGTCGTCACAGAACCAGCAGCGCTGGGACTTCGTCGTGGTCACGGACCGACAACGGCTGGAGCGACTGGCCGAGGTGTGGCGGGGTGCCGGGCACGTCGCGACGTCGGCTGCGACGGTCTGCCTGGTCGCGCCCATCGCCGAGGACGAGCGCACCCGCCGATCGATCTCGTTCGACCTCGGCCAGGCGACCATCAGCATGATGCTCGCTGCCGCTGACCAGGGCATCGGAAGCGGTCATGCCGCGGTGCACGATCAGGAGTTGGCACGTGAGCTGCTCGGCGTCCCCCCGGATCGCGAGGTCGCCTTCATGGTCGGGTTCGGCTACCCGTCGGACCGCTCACTGGAGGCGATGACGGAGCCTGACCGACGCCCCTACGAGGACGTCGTTCACGAGGACACCTGGTGACCGCGACGGCAGACGCACGGAAAGCTGGCAGAGCTACTCGGCGTCGAGGTGGAGCTTGAAGCCCTCGTGGGTGGGCTGGAACCCCAGCGAGGTGTAGAAGTGGTGCGCGTCCGCGCGGATCTTGTTCGAGGTGAGCTGGACGAGGTGGCACCCACGGACGCGCGCCTGGGCGATGGCCCAGACCATCAGCTCGCGGCCGACGCCGCGACCGCGCTGATCCGCCGCAACGCGCACGCCCTCGATCTGGGCCCGCCACGATCCGCGGTGCGTGAGGTAGGGGATGAACGTCAGCTGCAGCGTCGCGACGACGCGAGCGTCGGTCTCGACGACCACCAGGAGGTTGTTGGGGTCGCGGTCGATGGCATCGAACGCCGCCCCGTACTCCGGCGGAAGCGGGTCGGCGGCATCCTCGCGCTGCGCACCGAGCTGATCCGCAGCCAGGAGCTCCACGATGGCCCGGACGTCGTCCGCCGTGGCGGGACGGATCCTCACGTGATCGGTCCGGCGGGAAGGGTCACCGGGAACGTCGTCCGTCGATCGCCGCTCTCGACCTCGACCGCTCCGCCGTGCAGCTCGACGTACTCCTTCACGATCGAGAGTCCCAGCCCCGTGCCGGCTCTGGCGCAACTCCCCGCCGACGCTGCGTCCGCTCCGATGTCACCGTGAGCCACCCGCACCTCGTTCATCGGCCCCGAGCATCCTACGACCGACGGACGGGTCGGCTCCGGGACGATGACGGTGTCACGTGCTGCGGGCACGGTGCGGTGGTGGGGACGTCGACGCCGGCGCTAGCGTGAGGTCGACGACCGAGGAAGGACGGATCGATGACGCACCTGCCCCGTGGACACCGACTGGCAGCCACCGTACTGGTACTGGGGACCATGCTCGTCGCGTGCGAAGGCGGTGATGATGATGACGCGGGCGGCACCACGATCGAGACCACGGCCACCGAGTTCGCGTTCGATCCGTCGAGCTGGACGGTCGAGGCCGGCGAGGAGTTCACCGTGGACCTCACCAACGGTGGGGCGCTCGAGCACGAGTGGGTCGTCATCGAGCTCGGCGAGGACATCACGTCCGAGGACGAGTTCACCGACGACATCGTGTTGCTGGAGGTCGAGGCCATTCCCGCGGGTGAGTCGACCACCGAGTCGTTCACCATCGACGAGGCGGGCACCTACCAGGTGATCTGCGGCATCCCGACCCACTTCGACGCCGGCATGGAGGGCAGCCTCACGGTCAGCTAGCTCGGAGGTTCCATCTCCTCCTCGAGCTGGAGCACGTGCGCCCCGTGCTCGTCGCGCGCGCCGGCGTACCCGCCCTCCTCGGCGGCGAACACGCTGCCGCGCCAGCCACACGTGCAGCCGGCCTCGAGGCGGTGCGCTTCGTCCTCGGTGACTTCGATGACCCGGAACTCGTGGAGCAGCTCCTCGTCATCGGCCGGCGTGTCGTACACCGCAACCTCCTCGACGAGGCCACCCTACGGCACGGCACGGCGGCGCCGGAGCGCCGATGCCGACCGACGGCCGCGGCCATCAGGCGGCCTTGACGAGCTCGATCTCGACCTCGGTCCACTCACCGCGGGTTACGGTCACCAGGGTGGACGTCGAGGTGAAGTCGTCGTGCGTCGCCTCGTAGCGGTACTGACCCGGCTCGAGGCCCTGCAGTTCGTCATCGGAGAGCACGAACGCACCGTCGCTGTCGGTCACGGCCTCGAAGGTGGGACCGACCATCTCACCGTTGACAACGCGGCGGGCGCTCACCTGTGCCCCGGTGACTTGCTCGTCGCTGCCTGCGACGACCACGCGACCGGCGATGCTGGCCACGCGGTCGAGCGCGACATCCTCCACGTGGTCCTCGCCTGGTGCGACCTCGACGTCGGTCACGGTGGCCGGGGCGTAGCCGATGCGCGTGACCTCGAGCCGGAAGCGTCCCCACACCAGGCCCTCGAAGGCGTACGCCCCCGCGGGTCCGGATGCCGTCGTCGCCTCCTCGGCGTCGCCCCGCCACAGCCGGACGTCGGCAGCGGCGACGCGTTCAGCACTGACCGCGTCGGTCACCTCACCCCCGAGCTTGGACAGCGTCGGGTTGGCGTACGCCGACAGCAGCTCAACGACCTGGGCGCTGATGACCTGCTCGCCACCGAGCACGTAGACGTCGAGGCCGCCGGCGGCGAGGCGCTCCAGCTCCTCGGCGAGACGCTCGGGTACCTGGAAGCGTGACGTCAGCAGCAGCGGGGCGTCGAACATCCCGGCCGCTGCGGCCCCGGTGAGGGCGTCGGGGAACCGCTCTCCGGTCGCCACGAAGACCGCGGTGGTCTGCTGCGCCGGGAACGCCTCGGCCGCGATGCGGGCGGACGTGCGGTAGCGATCGCTGCCCGACCAGCGCTCGACCGGGGCGTCGGTGTAGAACGCCAACTCCTGCCTCACGCCCTCGGAGACGACCTCCTCCCCACCGAGCACGACGATCCGTGTGGGCAGCAGTTCCTCGAGCGCCGTCCGCGCCGCCGCGGGCAGCTCGTTCGAGCGGGTGAGGAGGATCGGGCCCCCGAGACGGGCCCCAGCCGCGGCACCCGAGAGCGCGTCGGGGTAGTCGAGTCCGCTGGCGACGAACGCGATCCCGACCGGCGCGGTGAACGCCTCGAGCGCGATCTCGGCCGCGGTCTCGTACCGCGTGGGCCCCCAGATGCGATCGACGCTGTCGGGCGGGGCGTAGCCCGTCAGCTCGAACGCGACCGCATCGCTCACGGCCTCGGGACCGCCGAGGATCAGGATCCGAGCTGGCCGGAGCCGCTCGAGCTCACGCGCGGTCTCGTCGGGCAGGTCGTCCAGCCACGTCAGCAAGATCGGCGCCCCGATGGTGGCGGCGAGCGGTCCGGCGCTGAGTCCGTCCGGGAAGCGATCAGCGGTGGCGATCATCGCCAGTGGAACGCGCGGCGCGAACGTCGCACGCGAGATCTCGACCGCGGTGCCGATGCGGTCGCGACCAGCCAGCCGGGTGATCTCGCCCCGTGCGGGGCGGCCGTCATCGCCAGAGGTGACCGCCCCCCAACCCGGCGTCGCACCCAACAGCAGCGCGCCGACGACGGACAGGTACAGGACACGACGCATCGCCCATCCCCTCAGACGGCTCTCCGCAGCCGTGGGAGACGCGCTTGGGCACGGCCCCCCCAGCGGGCGCGCGCACGCTAACCACCGCGCCTCGCGCTACCAAGCACCTGCGTCGCCCCGCTGGAGACCGCACCCGCGACCGCAGGGCGAGGGCAAGGAGCGGGCCTTCCGTTCGCTGTACGACCACACCCACCACCAGATGCTGGCGTACTGCCATCGTCGGGGACCGCATCGCGCAGACCGACTGATCGGCATCACCGATCCCAGGGTGGTCAACATCGACGCGCTCGCGGACTCGGCGGCTACCTGTTCGAGAACCACTTCGAGGAGTACGACGCCGCGTGCGGCGCGACCACGACCCGTTGCTGGCCGAGCCGTCGTGCATGGAGTTCCTGACCGGCTACATCGACGAGTTCCTGGCGGCACGGTCCTGAAGCCCTACCGATCTCGCGAGGTGCCACCATCGGCCTCGGCCCACACGGTCAGCAGGTCCTGTCCGCCGGCGAACTCGACGGGCGGCAACGGCTCGTCGGCGGGGCAGACTGCCTCGCCGCGGCCCGGTGGGCGAGTCAGGCCCAGGGTCGTGCGACCACGATCGTCGCCGCGACCCCTAGTAGGACCGTCGTCGCAGCCGTGAGGAGCAGGGCCCAGGGCGCCCCCAGCGGTGCGGGGCGTCCCGGCCGTGAACCGATGAGGCGCCGGTAGTTGTGGTCACCGAGGAGGAACAGTCCCGCTCCGACCGCGAGGCCGATCACCGCTGGCAGGTGACGCAGCGCCAGGTAGGGGGCCTCGCCCGCGCGGAGCAGCAGCGCGGAGGCGACGAGCAGCGCCAACGCGGTGCGGTTCCACGCCAGCAGCGTCCGCTCGGCTTGCAGACCCTGGGGTGCTCCGTCGTCGTCGGGGTCCACGGGCGGCTACCTGATCGCGATGAGCAGTGCCGCCGCCAGGACAGCCACGAGGAGCACCCCGATGCTGAGCAACAGCGGCAGGACCGAGGCGGGGATGGGGCGGTCGGTGCGCATCGCGACCTCGTTGGTGGACCAGCGGCGGTAGCTGGTGGCGGCGACCAGCGTCCCCAGCACCACCAGCACCAGCCCGACCGTGTCGCGCAGCGCCGGGTTCGCGTCAGAGGGGAGCAGCGAGACCACGGCGAGGCCGCCACCCATGAGCGCGAGCGCGGTGCGGATCCAGGCGAGGAACGTCCGCTCGTTGGCGAGCGAGAAGCGGTAGTCGGGATCGTGTCCAACGTCCAGGACCTGCCGGCCGCTGCCTGGGAACCGCAAACGTCCGCCTCGTCGTCGCCGTCTGAGCGCAGCCTACGGCGGCGCCGTGGCCGTCGCCGCTCCGCCGCAGGACTCGTCCTGGTTCCCGTCGAAGCTCTCCCCAAGTCCACCACGGAGGTCATCGGGGCGTGCGCCGTCACCTCGCTCTGCTCACCACTGGCGCGCTCGCCTTCGGGACACTCGTCGCCGCCGTGCCGGCGACCGCACCGGCGGCATCCGACGGTGGTCCTCACCACCTCCCCGGGACCTACGAGGGCGTGAGCCAGCCGATCTACGCCGAGTACATCGACGAGAACCTGGCGGTCGAGACCTCCTACGGCGTGCTGCGGGGCGATCTGCGTCGCCCCGTCGTCCCCGACGGTGTGGAGGTGCCGATCATCCTCGTGGTCACGCCCTACCAGGTGCTCTACAAGTCGCTGAACCCGGGCGGGGCGACCCGCGTCGACTACTTCGCGAACGCCGACTTCTTCGTGCCGCGCGGCTACGCGTTCGCGGTCTTCGACGCCGTCGGCACCTACGGCTCCGAGGGGTGCACCGACTTCGGTGGCCTCGGTGAGCGCCGCTCGACCGCCGAACTGGTCGACTGGCTCGGCGAGCGCGATTGGAGCAACGGCAAGGTGGGCATGATCGGAGCGAGCTACGACGGCACCCTGGCCATCGCCGCAGCCGTCGAGGCACCCGAGCACCTCGCCACGATCGTCCCGCAGGTCGCGATCGACCGCTGGTACGACTACATGTTCAACCAGGGTGTCCGCATGGGCCTCGAGGACAACCTCGGCGGGCTGCTCGACCCGCCGATCGACTCCCCCGCCGACTACGACACCGTCTACGGCGTCGTGCCGCCCTACCACCGTCTCAGCGACGACCCCGAGGGGAGCGCCAGCGCGCTGGCGGCCCACGTCCAACCCTGCAACCGCGTCGAGAACCAGACGCGCGGCTACCAGACCGACCCCGTCTACGACGACTTCTGGATCGAGCGGGACTACCGCGACCTGGCGTCCAACGTCAGGGCCAGCGTGCTGTTCGAGGGCGCGTGGCTGGACGACAACGTCAAGCACTGGGCGGCGACGCGGTTCATCGAGGCGCTGCCGGACGAGCTGCCCAAGCACCTCGCCATCGGGCAGTGGAGCCACAGCGTCAGCCAGTTCGCCGACGCGGGGCGGCTGCGGCACGCCTGGTTCGACCACTTCCTCGTCGGTCTCGACGTCGGCTTCACCGACCCCGAGACGGGCGAGTGGCTGGTGCCGCTGGTGGACAGCCAGGCCAGCGACCGCGGCCGCCGCTACAGCTACGAGTGGCCGCCCGCGGGGACCGAGGAGGTCGAGTTCCGCATCGTGGACGGGGCGGCGGCCGCGGGCGACGAGCTCGGGCTCGACGGGGCCGCCCCGACCTGGACCGACACCAACCCCGGCCTGCTCGAGCCGCAGGTCTCCCGGGAAGGCTGCACGGTCGAGTGCATCCGCGCGGTCTCGCAACCGGTCACCACGACGACCAGGATCGTCGGGGCGCCTCGGCTGGAGTTCCGCGGCAGCACCGACCTCGTCTCCACCCACCTGACCCCGGTCCTGTGGGAGGTGTCGTCGAGCGGGGCGCGGACGCCCATCACCCGCGGCCTGCTGAACAGCCGCAACCGCGACGGGCTCGACACCTCCGAGCTGCTCGACCCGTTGTCCACCTGGGAGGCGACGGTCGAACTGTGGGACATCGACCACGTGCTGCGGCCGGGTGACCGGCTCGAGCTGACGCTGTCGTCGACCAACGCGACGTTCGGTGTCGCTGACGAGACCCGCGCGACGACGTCCCTCGACCTCGACGGGACACGACTGCTGCTGCCGCTGCGGTGAAGGTGGTGCTACCGCTTCGCTACTTGAGCACGGAAGGTCGTGCTACCGCTTCGCTACTTGAGCACGGAAGGTCGTGCTACCGCTTCGCTACTTGAGCACGGCACCGTCGCCGCCCGGCCGTCCTTCCCCGCGCGCTGAGCGCACGCTTTCGGGTGCCTCGTGTAACCCGGTGACCCTGCGTGACGATGACGAGGGTGAAGGCATGCGGAGCGTGAGGTCCATCCCCTCGCTCCGACCACGACGCGACCACGCGAGGTCCTGATGCGACGCCCACGCCACCTGTCGAGCCTCATCGCTGCGGGAGCCATCGTCTTGGGAGGCGGCACCGTCGCGCTCGCGCAGGCGGGTGGACCCCCCGACGACGTGCCCGAGGCGCCCGATCAGCCCGACCGTGACGGGCCGCCCGTCGACCTGCTCGAGCTGGTCCCCGAGACCGCGACCGGCGGCGTCGACGGCGACAACGCCGAGGCGTTCTCCGCGTGGGTCCAGAGCCTGGACGAGGTCCTAGGGTGTCAGCGCGGCCTGACCATCGCGGCCGCCGCCCGACAGGGCCCGACCACGTTCGATCCGGCTGACGCGCCGGAGCCCGTGGCCGAGGAGGACCTGCCCGGACGCTGCGGTGGGGCTGGCGGCGGCGAGGAGTTCGGACGCGCCACCGCCTCGGAGGCCTCGGGCGGTCGTAGCACCGGTACCGGTGCACCCGACGACGCGGGGCCACCCGAGGGCGTTGGAGCACCTGAGGACGCCGGAGCACCCGAGCACGCCGGAGCACCCGAGGAGCCTGGAGCCCCGGACGGCCGCGGAGCACCTGAAGGCGTCGGAGCACCCGAAGATGCGGGCGCACCTGAGGATGCCGGAGCCCCGGACGACGCTGGAGCACCTGAGGGTGTCGGCGCACCCGAGGGCGCTGGACCACCGGCGGGCACGCCCGGACCGCGCTGAGTCGGCCGCGAGGTCAGGTCTCTGCCGCGGCTCGCGAGCGCTCCCACAACCCGCGCACGTAGCCGGCCTGACCGATGTGCTGCATCTGGTCGTTGATCACGCTGACGAGACGCACTCCCACCGTGACCGGCGGGTCCCACCGGCGGTCGATGATGCGGTCGAGCTCCTCGGCGTCGATCGTCTCGAGGTAGCTGCGCGTCTGCGCGACGACGGCCTCGTGGTACTCGACCAGCAGCTGCGGGTCGTCGAAGCGCACCTCACCGACCTGCTCCCTGGAGTGGCCGTACCCGGTGTCGGCGGCGTCGAACGGGAGGTCGGAACGGTCGTGGAAGCCGGCGGAGGTCCACGTCTGCTCGCGCCCCGCGATCTCGGCGACGTGGTCGTCGTGGACCCGGGTGAGGTGCCACACGAGCCACGCGATGGAGTTCGCATCGGGGTCGGGGCGGAACGCGAGCGCGTCCGTGTCGAGCCCGTCGGTCACCCGCCCGACTCCCTGGCGCACGCGCTCGAAGGCGTCGGCGAACACGTCCCGTGTATCCATGGACACCGACCGTACCCGCCTTCACGACTGGGAGCAGAAGTCGGCGTCAGGCGCCGCGGGCAACTGCTCCCGCTCGTCAGGGAGTGGGGGCGCGGACCGTTGCCGGGTCGGGCAGGCGGACCGCACCAGGTCCCTCTGGGGCGAGCTCGTCATCGGGGTTGTAGAGCCGGCAGCGTTGCAGCGACAGGCAGCCGCAGCCGATGCAGCCCTCGAGCCGGTCCCGGAGCGCGACCAGCGCCTCGATCTCGGCGTTGAGCCGCGACCGCCACCGGCGCGAAACGCGCGCCCAATCCGCCTTGGTGGGGGTGCGGCCATCGGGCAGCGCCCCGAGCACCTCACGGACCTCGTCGAGACTCAGCCCGACGTTCTTGGCTGCCTGGATGAACGCCAGCCGTCGCAGGACGCTGCGCTCGAAGCGGCGCTGTCCCCCGGACGTGCGCTCGGCGTCGATCAGGCCCTCGGCCTCGTAGTAGCGCAGCGCCGACGCTGCGAACCCGCTGCGGTCGGCGACCTCGCTCACGGTGAGCCGATCGTGTGTATCCACCGTCGGGCGAGCCTCCTCACGATCTGGCGTGTGCGCGGGGCGGACAACCTAGCTTGACTTGAAGTTAACTTCAACTCGTAGTTTCGCTCTCGACCGGTTCCAACCACAGGAGAGATGCGATGCCAACCGCAGTCATAACCGGCGCATCGCGCGGCTTCGGCTGCGCGGTCGCTACCGCCCTCGCGCGACGCGGCTGGGAGCTGGTCGTCGACGGCCGCACCAAGCGCGACCTGCGCCGCGCCGCTGTGGGCTTCCGACGCGCCGGCTCGCCCCGCGTTGCTGACATCGCGGGCGACATCGGCGACCCGTCGCACCGCCTCGCGCTGCAGGCCGCGGTCGACCGCCGTCCGGTCGATCTGCTGGTCAACAACGCGAGCACGCTCGGGGTCTCACCCCTGCCCCGTCTCGATGAGCTCGCGGTCGAGACGCTGCGTGACGTGCTG
Source organism: Actinomycetota bacterium (assembly GCA_019347575.1). Taxonomy (NCBI): domain Bacteria; kingdom Bacillati; phylum Actinomycetota; species Actinomycetota bacterium. The sequence goes on from JAHWKY010000012.1 coordinate 112,853, forward strand.
ACCGTGAACCTCATCGGCCCGTTCGCACTGACGCAGGCACTGCTGCCCAACCTGCGCGAGCGCAGCGGTCTCGTGGTGAACGTCTCGTCGGACGCGGCGGTCGAGGCGTACCCCGCGTGGGGCGGCTACGGGGCGTCGAAGGCCGCGCTCGACCACCTCACCGCGGTGCTCGCGGAGGAGCAACCGACCCTCCGCGCCTACGCGTTCGACCCCGGCGACATGCGCACCGAGATGCACCGAGCCGCGTTCCCCGGCGAGGACATCTCCGATCGTCCCGAGCCGGAGACCGTCGTCCCGGCGCTCCTCCGACTCATCGACGAGCGCCCGGCGTCGGGCCGCTACCGCGCCGCCGAGCTGCTCGTCGAGGTGGCAGCGTGACACCACTGGCGCACGCGTCTCCGACCATCGCCCGGCGGGCGTCCTCCGTCGCACCCGCCCCGCGCCCCGCGACCGAACCGCCGGAAGCACGCGGTCGGTCACGAGACGACGTGCGGCTGCTCGTCGCCAGGGAGCACCGCATCACGCACGCCCGCTTCCGCGATCTGGCCCTGCACCTCGAGCCCGGCGATCTCGTGGTCGTGAACACCTCGGCGACGCTGCCCGCGGCGCTCGACGGCACGCGGCAGGACGGGGCGCCCGTCACGGTGCACGTCGCGACCCGTCTCGACGCCCGGGGCGAGTGGATCGTCGAGCTGCGTCGCCCCGACGGGACCGGCCCCCAGCTCGACGGTCGACCGGGCGAGGTGATCGGTCTGCCGGGCGGGGCGCGGGCTGAACTGCTGACGCCCTGGGATGCGATGGCGTCCCGTCGCGGTCCGAGGCTGTGGCGTGCACGGGTAACCGGGGTCGACGATGCGGTCCCCTACCTCCACGCGTACGGCCAGCCCATCACGTATGGCTACCTCGAGGGGCGCTGGCCGTTGGCCGCCTACCAACCGCTCTTCGCCCGTCGCCCCGGAAGCGCCGAGATGGCCAGCGCGGGGCGGCCGTTCACGACCCCAGTGGTCGTCGACCTCATCGCAGCAGGCACCACCATCGCCCCCGTGACCCTGCACGCAGGGGTCTCGTCGCTCGAAGCAGGAGAGGGACCGCAGCCGGAACGCTTCGAGGTGCCCGAGCACACCGCCGCCCTCGTGGAGCACACGCGTCGGCGTGGTCGACGCGTCGTTGCGGTGGGGACCACGGTCGTGCGTGCTCTGGAATCCGCGATCGATCGCGACGGGCGCGTCCGAGCGCGTTCCGGCTGGACCGACCTCGTCCTCGGTCCGCACCGCCTGGCAGCCGTCGTGACCGGTCTGGTCACGGGCTGGCACGACCGCGGCTCCAGTCACCTCGACCTGCTCCAGGCCGTGGCGGGGCGCGAGCTGGTCGAGGCCGCGTACCACGCTGCGGGGCGAGCCGGGTACCGCTGGCACGAGTTCGGCGACAGCTGCCTGCTGTTGCCGTGACGCGATCAGCCCTGGCAGCTGTCGGTGAACGCCGCCCCGATGTCGTGGTTCTCGAGGATCCCCACGAGCGTCGTGAAACGCTCCGTCATGGTTGGTTCCCAGCGCGTAGGAGCGCGGCGGCGGCCTCGGTGCGGTTGGTGACGCCGAGCTTGCCGAGGATGTTGCTGACGTGGTGCTCCACGGTCCGCAGGCTGATGAACAGCCGCGCCGCTATGTCCGCGTTGGACAACCCTTCGGCTACCAGCTCTAGCACCTCCCGTTCGCGTTTGGTGAGCACCTCCGCCGTGCGGGGCGCGGACCGGGCGCGGTGGCCGAGCCGCCGCAGCAGCTGCGCGGCCCGGTCGGCCTCCCGCTGCGCCCCGAGCTCGTCGAGCGCCGTGAGCGCAGCGGTGGCCTCGGCAGCGGCGAGCTGGGGGCGCTCGTCGGCGAGCACCGAAGCGAGGGCGAGCCGCGTGCACGCGAGGTCGAGGATCCGGTCGGTCCGGGTGAACGCATCCAGCGCCGCCTCGAAGGCGGCCTCGGCGGACGCGTCCCCACGCGACGCGGCGACGCGCCCCGCCGTCGCCGCGGCCAGTCCCGCCACGCCGGCCAGTCCCGTCCCACGGGCGAGCTGCTCCAGCTCGTCGGCCACCGCATCGATCAGCGCAGCATCGCGGTCCGTGTCGGCGCGGGTGAGCTCGGCTTCGACCCGCAGGGCGAGCACGTCCGCCGAGAGCACGCCCCGTCCGCGACGGGCCAGGAAGCGGTCGAGGACGGCGGCGGCGAGCTCAGGCTCCCCGCGAGCGAGGTGGATGCGGGCCAACGGTCGCGCCGCCTCCGAGCGCCCCTCGTGTCCCGCGACGAGGGCGGCGGCCTCGTCGATGCGGCCTTGACGCGCACGCAGTTCGGCCATGCGCAGCAGGGCTTCGTAGCGTGTGCCGACGTACGTCTCGGCGTACAGGTCGAGCGCCGTCTGCAGCTCGAGTTCCGCCTCATCCCACCTACCGGCGGCGGTCAGCAGCCCACCGAAGTGCATGCGACAGATCGCCGCGATAGGCAGTTCACCGGTCCGCTCGACGTAACCGTCGACCGCTGCCAGCCATGCGGTCGCGCGCTGGATGTCAGCGAGCATCTCGCAGGTGTGGAACAACGTGCAGTAGATCTCGCCGGCGGCCCAGGGGTCATCCACGACGCCCCCGGACACCGCCGCCACGGCCTCGTCGATCAGGCGCATCCCGCGTTCGGGCTCATCGCGCTCGACGTGCGCCTTGCCGAGGTAGGCCAAGGCGTCGAACTCCAGACCGCTGTCGCCGTGACGCCGTGCCACCTCGAGTGCGACCGTCGCGTGCCGTTCGCGCTCGTCGGGGTCAGCGGTCGTGCCGGCGAGGAACAGCTCGGCCCAACCGTGCTCGGGTGACTCCTCGAGGTCAGCCAGGAGCCTCTGGGCGTGCGCGAGCCAGCCGTTGACCGCCGCAGCGTTGCCGTAGATCAGGCCGTGCAGCATCGCGAGCTGCGTGGCGACACCTGCCGCACGTGCGTGATCGCCGCGCTCGCGGAGGCCGACGAAGGCCCGTTCACGCAGCGCCAGCGCCTCGGGGTAGCGCCCCTGCCAGTAGCGCGCCTGCCCGAGCCCATCGAGCGCGTCCGGTGTCGACCGCTCCTCCAGAGCGGCCTGGAAGCAGTCCGCCGCCCCCTCCCAGTCGCACGCCGCCAGGGCCGCACGGCCGCGCGCCAGCTCATCCACCCCCAGCTCCTCCACGGAGGCCAGGATGCCAGAGACCCCGTGTCGGCGACCCGTGGTTCCACCCATGAACCGCGCGTCCGTCTCCGCCACGATGGCGCTGACACATCGAGGGGAGGACGGACGTGAGTGCGACCGAGCTGGGATGGCAACTGGACGAAGCTGGCGCGCGAGGCTACGAGGACAACCTCGTGCGGATCTTCATGGATCCCTGGGCACGTGATCTACTCGAACGCGTCGGGGTCGGCGCGGGGGCGTCGCTGCTCGACATCGGCACGGGGACCGGGATCGTCGCCCGTCTCGCCACGGCGCTGATCGGGCCGTCGGGACGGATCGTCGGCGTCGACGTCAACCCCGCGATGCTGGCGGTGGCGGGTGAGCTCAGTGCCGACCTGACACCGGCGATCGACCTACGCCAGGCGTCCGCCGAGGAGCTGCCGTTCGATGACGGCACCTTCAGCATCGTCGTGGCACAGCAGGTGCTGCCGTTCTGCGACCACGTGGCCGCGCTGGCGGAGTTCCACCGGGTGAGCACGCCGGGGGCCAGGCTGGGCATCGCCACCTGCGGATCGCTGCCACACCAGCCCGGTTACCGCGTCCTCGTCGATCGTCTGGAGCACCACCTCGGCGTGGAGGCGGCACGCACCATCGCCTCGCCCTACTCGTTCGGCGACGTCCGGGAGGTGCGGGGGGCGGTCGAGGCGGCGGGGTTCACCGACATCGTGACCAACATCGCCGTGACCTCGGTGCGGTTCCCGTCGGCGGCGGCGTTCGTCCAGGCGGAGCTGTCGAGCTCACCGCTCGCCGACACGCTGGCGTCCCTCGACGCCGACGTCCTCGAGGGCCTCGTCGCGGATCTGGGCGGGGCGCTGGCGAGCCACACCGACGACGACGGCATCGTCTTCCCCTTCGAGACCCTCACCGTCACCGCCACGCGCCCCGCCTGACACCCAGCGCCTGGCGCGGGCAACTGCTCCCGCACGATCACTCGGGGTCGCGCATCGGGGGCGGGATGGCACCTTCGACCTCGGTGGCGGCGAGCAAGGCGGGATCCACGCGGACGATGCCGGCGGAGCTGAAGTTGGACGGGTCCCCTTCGAGGTAGACGTCCGCGGGGCGCGTGAGCGTCAACAGCGGCAGGTCGAGCGTGGCCGCGTCGACCGACACCGTCGTCTGGGTGACGCCGGGCGAGTACCAGCTGTCCTCCGAGGCGTTGACGAACACGCCGATGCGGTGTCCCTCCCGGATCAGGAAGTCCTGGGGGTAGAGGGTGAAGCTCACCTCGTTGGCGCCGACCTCGGTGAGCGCCACCGCGCCGCGGTGCACGAGCTGACCGTTGCCTGCGGCGTCGAAGTCGTACACGCGCACCACCAGGTGCGCGCCGGGCGCCTGCGTCGTCGCCTCGACGTGCATGGTCATCTCGCCCGCGATGTGCACGTCGTGGGGCAGAACGGGGGTCGTGGACCAGAACCCGGCCGCGCTGCTGGACCGTGTCTGCGGCTCGTCGATGTACGTCCCCGGGTTCAGCGGCATGGGCCAGACCTCGACGTCGGCCGGCGGCCACTGCTCCTCCGCGCGCCACGTCCCGTTGAGCCCTCCGGATTGGACGGTCACGGGCGGGTCGGCGACCTCGGACTCGATGCCGAGCACGTGCAGGTTGAGGAACCGGAACGCCTCGTCGAGGAAACCGTCGCGGCCCACTTCCGGCTCGTGCCCACGGCGATGGTCGTGCTGGGCGAACCACGCCTGCTTGGGACCGGTGAGTGAGGTCCAGATGTCGGTGCCGACCATCTTGGTGTTCGCGTCGTGGAAGCCGTGCGACCACAGGGTGGGGACGGAGGATCCGGCCGCGTTGCGGTAGGGCTCCCGGTCGGCCCAGTAGGGGTCGTCGCGGTCACCGATGACGTTCATGGCCTGCCAGTCGACGCGGCAGTCGGGGTGGCCCTCGATGCCGTCGACGTTCGACTCGACGTAGTCCTGGTTGGTCGCCGAGCCCTGTGACACCGGCGGGAACAGGTCGTCGGCGGTGTACACGCTCGTCGTCGCGTAGCGCCCCGTCGCGTAGTGGACCCCGCTGTGCCACAGCGCCGTGTAGCCCGACAGTCCCGGCGCCTGGATCACGGTCGCCGCCAGGTGCTCCGACCCGCTGCCGAGCGCCAGCACCTGTTGCGCCGAGTCGTAGGACTTGCCCCAGAGCGCGACCTTCCCGTTCGACCACGGCTCGGTGCCGGCCCAATCGATGGTCTCCTTGGTGTCGAGGAACTCGTTCTGGCCGTAGTACTGGAAGCAGCCGCCGGAGCCGCCGAAGCCGCGCACGTCGACCGCCACGTACGCCCAGCGCCCCGCCTCGAAGTCGGGGTGCTTGAACACCTCGGGGAAGCGGACGGGGATGTCGGTGTTGAGCACTCCCAGCCCCCCTCGCGCCCCGCCGTTGGGCGACGTGTAGGGCGTGATCGACACCAGGACCGGGTGCTCCTCGTCTTCCGCACGATCCTCGGGGAGGTACACCCCGGCGTGCAGTTCGACCCCATCGTGGCTGGGGTACCACGCGTCGAAGTACTCGTAGCCCTCGGGGATGACCAGCTGCTGCGACGTCGAGGTAGCCGGTGAGCCGGCCGGGGCGGCGGCGACGAGGCCGAGCAGCAGCCCGGCCACCGCGAGCAGGGTCAGGGGGCGACGGGAGGGGGAACGGGTCATGGCGGCGCGGTCCGTAACTGACGGCGACAGGGGTGTACGGGGACTTCGACGTCGGGCGGTGTGGGTCCTTCTCCGGAGAACGGGGAGGAACCACGACACCGGCGCCCACCCCGCCCCGGCCGCCCGCTCAGACGACGAGGGCCTCGCGACGGCGGACGTCGCCGCGCCGGGCGAGATCGTCCCACGCGGCGGCGAGGCGGCGCACCCCGTCGTCGATGACCTCGGGTGGGGCGACGAAGGTCAGCCGCACCCGGTCGTGGTGCTCGCGGGCCGCGATGCCGAACGTCGGCCCCGGGGCGACCGCGACGCCGTGTCGATCGACGGTCGCGGCGAACATCGCAGCGTCGTGCGATGGCAGCTGCACCCACAGGGCGAGGCCTCCGGCGGGGCGCGTCCAGCTCCAGTCCGGCAGCTCGCGCCGCAGCGCGGCCTCGAGGTGGTCGAGCTGTGCGGTGAGCTGCTCCCTCCGGCGCCCCGCGACCACGTCGGTCTGCGGGAGCAGCCGCGCAGCGACGAGCTGGTCGATGATCGGTGTGCCGTAGTTCGTCACGGTCTTGATGCGACCGAGCCGCTCGATCGTGACCGGGTCGGCACGGACCCAGCCGATGCGCAGACCGCCCCAGAAGACCTTGCTCATCGATCCGACCGTGAGCACCGGGGCGGTCGGGTCGGCGGCGGCGATCGGGGCGGGCGGCGGTGTCTCGAACCACAGCTCCTGCTGCACGAGGTCCTCGATGACCGGGACGTGGAACTCCGCAGCGAGCCGTGACACCTCCCGACGTCGAGCTGCGTCGAGCACCACACCCGTCGGGTTGTGGAAGTCGGGGACGAGGTAGACCAGTCGGGGCAGCGACCGCGCGAGGATGTCAGCGAGCTGGTCGGTGCGCGCCCCGTGGTGATCCACGTCCACCCCGAGCAGGCGACCACCCACCGAGCGCAGGACGTCGAGCGCCCCGACGTAGGTCGGGCTCTCGACGGCCACCGGGTCGCCCGGCTCGACGAACAGACGCGCCGCGAGGAGCACCGCCTCGACCGCACCGGTGGTGACCATGACCTGCTCGGGTGCCGTGCCGAGTCCGCGGTCGGTGAGGTGTTCAGCGATGGCCTCGCGCAGCGGGGGAACGCCGAGCGGGACGTACCCGTGGCCGCTGGTCCAGCGCTCCAGCGTGGCGTCGTCGAGCTCGCGGGTCGCGGTGAGGACCTCTGGAGCACACGGCACGGCCGCGGCGACGAACTCGATGCGGGCCTGGGGTCGCCCCGACAGGTCGCGCAGCAGCGCGTGCTCGTCGAGCTCCTCGACCAGTTCGCGACGACCCTCGTCGGGGGCGGGGCGGCGACGCGCCACGTAGGTCCCCGACCCCTGGCGCCGGTCGATGAGCCGCGCGGCGTCGACCTCCTCCAGCGCGGCGGCGACGGTGCTGCGGCTCACCGACAGCTCCGCGGCGAGCTCGCGCTCGGGAGGCAGGCGCACGCCTCCGGGGATGCGCCCCGTCTCGATCCCGGCGACGAGCGCGGCCCCGAGTCGGCGGTAGAGCGGGCCCTCGCCGTGGGTCCAGTCCCCCAGCACGGCGCGCAGACGTGGGAGTGGCAGCAGCTGCGCCATATCCGATCCATTCCGGCTTGATTGGCACGCCCATCGTGCCACATCATCGGTCCACTCCGCCAGCTTGGCACGCGATAAGCAAGCCAATCTAGGCGAATGGATGGGAAGGTTGGTCACATGTTCGAGCTCTGGTGCCCCACAGACAGCCGGCACGTGCTGCGCTGGTCGAGCCACGTCGTGCACGTCGCGCACCCCGCGCCCGGGGCGATCGACCTGATCGTGCGCTGCGAGTGCGGGGCGCGCGTCCTGTGGCGCACCGGCCGTGCGCGCGCCGGCCACGACGAGTTCGTGCACGGCATCGACGCCCTGGTGGCGGCGTGACACCAACCGAGACGGACCCGCGCCGAGTGACGACGTGACCGCAGCCGAACCGACCCGCCTCCGCGTCGCGGTCGCGCTGGCGACCGTCTACCTCGTGTGGGGCTCGACCTACCTCGCCATCAAGATCGGCCTGGACGAGCTGCCGCCGTTGCTGCTGGCCGGCGTCCGCTTCACCCTCGCCGGCATCCCGATGTACGTGTGGGCGGCCAGGCGCCACCGACGGGCCACCGGCGAGCGGTTGCGCCCCACTCGCATCGAGTGGCGCACCGCCGTGATCGCCGGAGGGCTGCTGCTCGTCGGCGGCAACGGGGCGGTCACCGTGGCGGAGCAGGACATCGACTCTGGGCTCGCCGCGCTGCTGGTCGCGAGCGTGCCGCTGTGGATGGCGCTGCTCGACCGCGTCGTGTTCGGACGCCGCCTGTCCAGCCCCGCGGTCGCGGGACTGGCGCTGGGGTTCCTCGGGGTCGCGCTGCTCGTCCGGCCCGACGGCAACGGCCAGCTCCTGGCCTCGTTGCTGGTGCTCGGCGGGGCGCTGGCGTGGGCATGGGGGTCGCTGTACTCGCGGGGCGCCGCGCTGCCCGCCGACCCGATCGCCTCGACCGCGATGCAGATGCTCGGTGGAGCCGGACTGTTCCTGATCCTGTCCGCGGCGACGGGCGAGTTCGCTGACGTGGACGCGGCGGGCATCGGCTGGCGCTCGGTCGCCGCCGTGAGCTACCTCGCCGTGTTCGGCTCGGTGGTCGGGTTCACCGCCTACACGTGGCTGCTGCGCGCGGTCCCGGCCTCGACCGTCTCGACCTACGCGTACGTCAACCCGGTCGTCGCGGTGTTCCTCGGTTGGCTGGTCCTCGGTGAGCGGCTCGCAGCGATGACGCTCGTAGCCGCGGCCCTGGTCGTCGTGTCGGTGGTCCTGATCGTCGCCACCCGTGGACGGACGGTTCAGCCCGCGATGAGCGGGATGCGGTTGAGGTCGATCACCGATCCGTCGCGGGCCGAAGTGTCGAACACCTCGAGGAACACGACCTGGCGCTCGGACACGTCGGCCGAGGCCGCGAACGAGAAGTCCCCGACGCAGCCGGTGCCGCACGAGGCGGTCGTGTTGCCCTCGTCGAGCACCGCCCCGTCCGTGTCGACGACGCGGTAGGCGACGTTCGCCTCGAACGTGCTGGCGCACCCGGTCACCTCGAACGGCCCGCTGACCGACGTGCCCGGCGAGGGCGACAGCACGAAGATGAAGGCGAGCTCGGCCGGTGGGGAGTCCGGACCGGTCTGCTGACAGGGCTCGGGTAGCGCGTCCGCGGGCGTCCCGGTCCCGGTCGGGGTGGGCGTCGGACTCGGTTCGGTCGGCGGCGTCGCCTCGGTCGGCGCCGCCGTGACGGTGCGCGTCACCGTGACGGTCGGGGCGGGCGACACGTCATCGTCGTCTCCGCCGCACGCCCCGAGCGCCAACGCTCCGACGATGACCAGCACCAGGCCGTGAGTTCGCACGCTGTCTCCGAGGTCGGTCACCCCACGCTAGCGAGCGAATCAGCGCTCGCCGCAGCCGGGGACGGGTGTCCCGTCAGCTGCTCACAGGGTGGCGAGGAGGCGGTTGAAGGTCTCGCTGGGGCGCATGGCCCGGGCGATGCGATCGCGGTCGGGGTAGTAGTAACCGCCGATGTCGACCGGCTCGCCCTGGACCTCGATGAGCTCGCGGGTGATGTCGTCCTCGGCTTCGGCCAGCGACTCGGCGAAGGCCTTGAACGTCGCGGCCAAGTCGGTGTCAGCGTCCTGCGACGCGAGCGCCTGCGCCCAGTACAGAGCGAGGTAGAAGTGGCTGCTGCGGTTGTCGGGCTCGTTGACCTTGCGTGACGGTGAGCGTGCCTCCTCGAGGTAGCGCTCGGTCGCTGCCTCGAGCGCGTCGGCGAGGACCTGCGCCCTGGGGTTGTCGGTGGCGTCGGCGAGGAGCTCCAGGGACGGCGGGAGCGCGAGGAACTCGCCGAGGCTGTCCCAGCGGAGGTGGTTCTCCTTGACGAACTGCTGCACGTGCTTGGGGGCCGACCCACCCGCCCCGGTCTCGAACAGCCCGCCTCCGTTCATCAGCGGGACGATCGACTGCATCTTGGCGCTGGTGCCGAGCTCGAGGATCGGGAACAGGTCGGTGAGGTAGTCGCGCAGCACGTTGCCCGTGACCGTGATCGTGTTCTCGCCGGCGCGAGCCCGGTCGAGCGCGAACCTCGTCGCTTGGCGGTAGCCCATGATCGAGATGTCGAGCCCGTCGGTGTCGTGGTCCTGCAGGTAGCGCTCGACCCTGACGATGAGCTCGCGGTCGTGGGCGCGATCCTCGTCGAGCCAGAACACCGCGGGCCAGCCGGTCGCGCGGGCACGGCTGACGGCGAGCTTGACCCAGTCGCGGACCGCGTCGTCCTTGGTCTGGCACGCGCGCCAGATGTCGCCCGCCCCGACCTCGTGCTCGATGAGCACCTCGCCCGAGCGCGCGTCGACGACCTGGACCTTGCCGCGGGCGGCGATCTCGAACGTCTTGTCGTGGCTGCCGTACTCCTCGGCCTTGCGGGCCATGAGCCCCACGTTGGGGACCGTACCCATCGTGGTGGGATCGAACGCCCCGTGCTCCTGATGGTGCTTGATGACCTCGTCGTACAGCGGGGCGTAGCTGGAGTCGGGGATGACGGTCTTGGCGTCCTGCTGCTCGCCCGCCGGGTTCCACATCTGTCCCGAGGTGCGGATCATCGCTGGCATCGACGCATCGATGATGATGTCGCTGGGCACGTGCAGGTTGGTGATGCCCTTGTCCGAGTCGACCATCGCCAGGTCGGGACCGGCCTCGAGCGCGGCCTGGATGTCGGCCTCGATCGGTTCGCGCTCCTCGGCGGGCAGCTCCTCGAGGTCCGACAGCAGGCTGCGCATCCCCTGGTTGGGATCGATGCCGAGACGTTCGAACGTCTCGGCGTGCTTCGCGAAGACGTCGGCGAAGTACACCCGAACGGCGTGGCCGAAGATGATGGGGTCGCTGACCTTCATCATCGTCGCCTTGAGGTGGATCGAGAACAGCACGCCCCGCTGCTTGGCGTCCTCCACCTGCTCAGCCAGGAACGCGACCAGCGCGTCCTTGCTCAGGTAGGTGCCGTCGAGCACCTCACCCGCCTCGAGGTCCAGGGCGTCCTTGAGCACGGTCACGGTGCCGTCGGCAGCGACGTGTTCGAAGAGGACGGTGGTCGCCTCGGGCACGGTCACGGAGCGCTCGTTGGAGCGGAAGTCGTCCGCACCCATCGTGGCGACGTGCGTCTTGGACGCCTCGGGCCACTCACCCATCGAGTGGGGGTGGTGGCGGGCGAACTCCTTGACGGATCGCGGGGCACGGCGGTCGGAGTTGCCCTCTCGCAGCACCGGGTTGACCGCGCTGCCCTTGACGTGGTCGTAGCGCTGCTGGATCTCGCGCTCCTCGTCGGTCGCCGGCTCGTCGGGGTAGTCGGGCACCGCGAAGCCCGCCTGCTGCAGCTCCTCGATGACGGCCTTGAGCTGGGGGATCGACGCCGAGATGTTCGGCAGCTTGATGATGTTGGCCGCGGGCGTCTTGGCCAGCTCGCCGAGCTCGGCGAGCGCGTCGGGGACACGCTGCTCCTCGGTGAGGTGGTCGGGGAACCGCGCCAGGAGGCGCCCTGCCAGCGAGATGTCGGCTACCTCGACCTCGACACCCGCCTGTCCCGCGAACGCGCGCAGGATCGGCAGGAACGAGTTCGTGGCGAGGGCGGGGGCCTCGTCGGTGTAGGTGTAGCTGATCTTCATCGGCGGGTTCATCGGCGGCTACCTCGGCGGGTCGTCGACGGGCGCGGTCGGGGACCGAACGCTACCCGCCCTGGCGACCTCGCCCGGCGCGCGCGAGCGCCGCGACATCGCTCCGGCGGCGCGCGGTGCCGAACCGCATCAGGCGGCGCGCGCGAGCGCCGCGACATCGCCCCGGCGGCGCGCGGTGCCGAACCGCATCAGGCGGCGCGCGCGAGCGCCGCGACATCGAACGTCACGCCGGTCTCACGCTCGCTGACCTCCCACAGCGTGCGCGCGGGCTTGCGCGCGACCGACCAGCCCACGAGGGGCCGACGGACGGCCGCCCCGGTGTTGACGAACCGGGGCGCGTACAGCTGCCCTCCCCGCGCTGCCGGATCGGTGGCGGCGCGCAGCTGCGGCAGCGCCCCGCGCTCCACCGACATCCCGGTGTTGCGTGACATCCACGCCCAGAAGCGCGGTCCGAACCCACCCTCGTTTGCCTCGACCGTGCGCTTCTGCAGGTCGCTGTAGGTCAGGCCAGGGTGGGCCACCAGCGACTCGACCGGCGCCCCGGCCGCCTCGAGGCGTCGGTTCAGCTCCACCGCGAAGTGCAGGTTGGCGAGCTTGCTCTGCCCGTACGCGCGCCAGGGCCCGTACCGCTTCTCGAGGTGCGGGTCATCGGCGCTCACCGGCAGGCTGAGGAACCGCGCGGTCGACGTCACCGTGACCACGCGCCCCGCACCGCTGGCGATCAGCGCCGGTAGCAGCCGCGCGGTCAGCACGAAGTGGCCGAGGTGGTTGGTGGCGAGCTGCAGCTCGAAGCCGTCCTCGGTGCGGATCTCGGGTGTCGCCATCACCCCGGCGTTGTTGACCAGGATGTCGAGCCGTGGGTGCCCGGCGAGGATGGTCGCGGCGGCCTCCTCGACCGAGGCCATCGAGCTGAGGTCGAGCGCCACCACCTCCAGTGACGCGCCCGGGACATCCTTCTCGATGTCGGTGCGGGCCTGCTCGGCCTTGTCCAGGTTGCGTGCGGCCATGACCACGTGAGCGCCCTTGCGAGCGAGCTCGCGCGCGGTCTGGAGTCCGAGCCCGCCGTTGGCGCCGGTCACGACCGCGACGCGGCCGGTCTGATCGGGGATGTCGTCAGCGGTCCAGGTCACGGGGACTCCTGCGGGTGACGGTCGGGGGCATGCAACCACGCGGGACGCTCGTGTCCACAGGGGCGACGAGATCAACGTTCCGCTTCGGCGGGGCGCGGCGCAGACTCGCGTGAGGTCGATCGAGGAGGGACCTCGTGGAGCGGACGACTTCACACCCGGCAGTGCAAGAGGGCTTGGCCGCCATCGAGACCGCGGTGGCCGGCATCGACGAGGCCAAGAACCTGCTCGCCGAGGCGCGGCGGGACATCGTGCGCAGACTCCGGGAGGTGATCGTCGACGACGATCCACCGCTCGAGCTGCTGCGGGAGCTGTACTGGCACCACGACGAGGTGCGCGTACGCGACCTCGCCGAGGGCTTCGGCGTGACACCGCAGGTGCTGCGTCAGCTCGCGGGGCGTCTCCAGGTCGAGACGACCTGCAGCGACTGCGGGGAGCCGATGACCGTCGAGCGCCGATCGCGGTCGGACGAGATCCGCTCGCGTTCGACGTGTCCGCCGTGTCGCCGACGGTGGATGGACCGCTTCACCGGCTACGACAACGTCGCGCGGTTCCACCCGCCCGCCGGCGCCCCGTACGGGGCGCCGTACCGCGACTCCACGGATGGTGCGTTCGGCGAGCTGCAGGAGTACCTCGCGCTGAGCCTCGGCCCCGGCGAGTGCGACGGCAGCCTCCAGCTCACCGAGGAGTGGGCGAGGTCAGCGGGACGCGACGTGGATGGCGTCCTCGCGACGGTCCGCGAGTTCGGCGGGTACTGCGACTGCGAGGTGCTCTACAACGTGCCGCCCGACGTCTTCGCCTAACGAGCGGGTGCAGATCGACCCGCTACCCGGGCCCCGATGCACACGCTCGCCGTAGCCCCACCCCAGCGGGTGCAGATCGACCCGCTACCCGGGCCCCGATGCACACGCTCGCACGTCGGATCGGTGCGCGTCACGCCCCGCCGGTCGACTCGACGTCGCGAGCCTCGTCGAACTCAGCGTCCTCGGTGACGAACTCCGCCGGGGCGCCCGACTCCGAACCGGCGTCCTCACGCAAGGGGTCCTCGTTGGCCTGCGGGGCGTCGGGGCGGCCGCCCTCGTCCTGCGCCCCGGCATCGCGGGGGCTGTTGGGCCCCTCGTCGATCGACTCCGCGCGGTCGGGACCGTCGGTCTCGGGACCCACGGTGTCGCTCATCGCCTCTCCGGTCTGTCGCGTAGCGCCAGGGTCTCCCACGCACTGATCCCGTCCGCGCCCCGCGCCCCGCCCGAACGACCAACCTCAGTGGGTGCAGATCGACCCGGCACCCGGGTTCGGATGCACACGCTCAGAGGAGGAGGGGTCAGGGGCGGCCGAGGGCGTGGGCGCCCAGACCGGTGAGGCCGAACAGCAGCAGCGCGAGCGGGGCGAGGCCACCGCCGGTCGCCGGGAGCGCCCCGGCGTGGCCCGCCACCTCACCGGCAACATGGACGTGCGCCGCACCCGCGAGCGACGCGGTGGCCTCGAGCTCCGGAACCGAGCGGTCGGACGGCGCGACCGTCGCGGCGCGCCCCGAAGCGTCGAAGCGCACCTCGACCGCCTCGGGACCGTCGGCGCCCTCGACGCAGTAGATGTAGGCGGCTCCGTCGCGGTCGACGGGCTGGCCGATCGCCGTGAGGAAGCCCTCGACGTTGCCTCCGAGCGCGGCGTGGATGTCCTCGTGCTGCAGCGTGGAGTTGTCGGTGACGCACTCACCGCCGCCGTAGACGGCGCGCTCCCACATGCGCAGGTAGGACTCCGAACCGTTGAGCATGTCCGCCATGATCGCCTCGGCACCACGCCGGTCCGCGTGGCGCTCATCCGCGGCGAGGCGCAGCTCGTGGAACCAGTCGGCGAACAGCCCGTAGTGCGCGACGCCGTCCGTGTTGATGTCGTAGGTCCGCAGGCCGGAGGTGTGCTGCAGCACGCGAACGCCGCCGACCGGTGCCTCCCACCCGCCGGCGTAGTCGACTGGCTCGGCAGGGTCGTCGCGTGGGCTCGGCTGACCCCCGAAGCCGTTGGTGTCCGCGCCGTATCCGAGCCCGAAGAAGTGTCCCTCCGGAGCGTTGGCGTCGGCCCAGTCCCGGTGCCGCTCCCACCGGTCGGTGAAGCCGGCCGCGTCGTCGGTGCGGGGCGCGACGTGACCGTCGAGCTGGTAGATGCGCTGGTACGCCACGTCGTTGGCCCAGCTGTGGCTGGAAACGACGGCCGGCTGGATCGCGGGGCGATCCTCGGCTGCGGCGGCGTCCTGCTCCGCCGGGATGAGCTCGTGCTCGATGAGGTCGAGCGCCCCCCGGATACCCGAGGCGCTCATGTGGTCGGGGTCGAGGATCATGCCCTTCTCGACCATGCGCGTGACGAGGTGGCGTCCGAGTTCGCTCAGCCCGCGGGTGTTGCAGTGCGGAGCGGCCGGGTAGGCCGGGGCGACGAAACCCTTGGTCGGGGCGAACTGGTCGATGATGGCACCCGCGAGGACGTCGATCTCGTCCTGGCCGCCGTCGGGGAAGTCGTCCTCGAAGTTGATCTGGGTCTTGTCGTGCTCGTGGTGGACGTGGCCCTCGTCCTCCTCACAGGCCTGCATGTCCCACCAGTGGCCGGTCACCCACCGGTTGCCGGTGTTGACGACGATCCCGGTCGCCCCGCCATCACCGGTCACTCCGCTGAGCGCGTTGTCGAACTTGTTGATCAACTCCATCTGACGCACGCCCATGTCGTAGACCTCGTCGAGGCGTTGGTCGATCTCCGCCTCGGTGCACTGGGGGACGTCGAAGATCTCGCCGCAGTCGAACGGCACCGACACCTCGATGCCGAGCACGACCGCGAGGCGCCCCGCGTTGATGGTCTCACGCGCCTGCGTCGGCGAGGTGACGATGCGCAGCCAGCCCTCGCCCGGTCCGCCGCTCTGGGCGTCGATGTAGTCCTGTAGCTCGAACAGGCGCAGAGCCTGCAGCCGCACCCCGTCCATCTCGTTGCACGAGTTGCGCTTGTGCGGGTAGGCCTGACACAGCGCGGTGTTGTCGACCAGAAGGTTGGTCATCAGCCGCAGCCCGCCGAGGTGCGCGCGCTCCAGCCAGCGGTAGTAGAACTGCTCGTGGGTCAGCGAGTCGTGCCGCGGCCAGTACCCGAAGGTCGGCCAGCCGACGGTGTCGTGGCCGGCGACCGGATCGCCACCGGAGACGACGATCTCCAGGACCGCTCCGTGGCCACCCGGCTCGTGGTCCTCGCAGTCGACGAGGGCGTACTCGACGCCGTACGGGTGCCAGGGTCGACCGCAACGCACCTCACCGCCGAGGAACTCGAACGCCATGCCGTGCACGTGCGCCTCGAAGAACCCCTGCACGGCCGCGGCGGGACCGTCGGGGTTCGGGGCGGGCTCGCCCACGGTGTCGGTGGAGATCTCGGGCCAGTTCGCACACCCGCTGCCGTTGGGGTCGTCGTCGGTGAGGTCGTCGTCGGCGACGTGGTGGAAGGCGAACTCGCCGAGCGCGTAGCCGCCGTCGGACTCGGGCAGGCGCACGTGGTAGCTCTGGGTCTCGCCGGCCTCGACCTCGACCTTGCGGTCGGGGTCGTCACCGGTCGCGACGATCTCCCAGTCGCCCTGCGGGCTCGGCTCGGTCGCGATCGCGGCGGCCCCGGGGATCGCCCCGGCGACGAAGTCGGTCGGGGCGGTCACGTACCCGCGCACGTCCCACCACCCGTCCTCGTAGGCGGTGTCGGGACCCTCGTTGGTGGCGAGGAGGTAGCGCCCCAGGCGCGTCGCCTGCAGGTGCAGCGGCGTCGCCGCGTCGGCGTCGTCGGTCAGCGTGACCCGGTTGCCGTCGCGAGACAGCCACTGGCCGTCGGGGCGCTGCATCGTGTAGCAGCCGCCCGCGAGCGCGTAGCGGTCCTCGGGCTGCGACAGCCGGTCGTCGACGTCGCGGTCCTCGACCAGTTGGAACGGCGTGATCAGCGCAGGTGACGCCGGGTCGGGGTCGGCGCCCGCCCCGGCGGCTGGCAGCACCATCGTGAGCGCGGCGAGCGCGGCCCCGACCGCGGCAGCACGCTCGACATGGAGGTAGCGACGCATGAGAGGCCTTCGGGCGGGACCGATCCGGGCGTTACCTCGGGTATTCGCCCCGACACCCCTCGTTCCCTGCCGCGCGCCCCGCCCGCCCCGACCTCCACTGCGTGGAGACTTGTGCTCACCTGTGAGGCTAAGTCTCCACGGAGGCGGGGTCGGAGCGGGAGAGACGGACGATGGAGTCACCGATCGGAGCCAGCATGCGCGTCGCCGTGACCAACATCCGCCCCGCGTGGCTGCAGCCCGCCGAGAGCACCAAGATCGTGGTGCGCACGCTCGAGGAGGCAGCCGCGCAGGACGTGCGGCTCATCACGTTCGGCGAGACGCTGCTGCCGGGCTACCCGATGTGGGCCAACTGGACCGACACCTCCGACCTGCGCAACCGCTCCGCCGCCGACGCCTACGCCCGCTACCTCGCGGCCGCGGTGGATCTCGACGGGCCCGAGGTCCGCGAGGTGGCGACCGCTTGTATCGACCTCGGGATGTTCTGCTACCTCGGCATCGCCGAACGTCACCACGGCTCCACCTTCGCGACGCTGGTCGCGATCAGTCCCGACCGCGGGATCGTCGGGGCGCACCGCAAGCTGCGGCCGACCTACGCCGAGCGGCTCGTGTGGTCGCCGGGTGACGGCAACGGCTTGCGCTGCCACGACCTCGACGGCTGGCGCGTCGGCGGGTTGAACTGTTGGGAGAACTGGATGCCGCAGGCTCGCGCGGCGCTCTACGCCGACGGCGAGTTGCTCCACGTCGCTGCCTGGCCAGGCGCACGACGACTCACCAAGGACATCACGAGGTTCACGGCCCTCGAGGGTCGCGTGTTCGCCCTCGCGTCAGGCGGCGTCATGGACGCGACCTCCGTGCCGGACGACTTCCCGCTCCGCGACCAGCTGCTCGACGCCCTCGAGGCCGGGGGGTTCGACTACGACGGCGGCGCGGCGATCGCCGGACCGGATGGGGCGTGGGTGCTCGAACCGACGAGCGAGGAGGGCATCCACGTCGCCGACCTCGATCTCGACTCGGTGCGGCGTGCCCGATCGAACTTCGACCCCGCCGGCCACTACTCACGCCCCGACGTGTTCCGGGTCGAGGTGGACCGCCGCCGCCAGGTCGCCGCCGACTTCATCGACTGACGAGCCGCCGACCGGCAGCCCCCGCTGCGTGGAGACCTGTGCTCACATGCGAGCAGTACTCCACACGCAGCGAGGTACGCGAGAGGAGGCGCGGTGAAGATCCCCAAGCCGACCAACGAGGACAAGGAGCGGTTCCGCTCGCTCGTCCCCGACGCGCCGGAGGTCGAGGTCAAGCCGATGTTCGGCAACCTCGGGGCGTTCGTGAACGGCAACATGTTCATGGGCCTGTTCGGCAGCGACGTCGGCGTTCGCTTGCCGGAGGAGCAGCGCCAGCGCGTCGTCGCTGACGGCGGCACGGCCTTCGGTCCCGCGGAGCGTCCGATGAAGGACTACGTCTCGCTGCCCGCGGGCTGGACCGACCGTCGCACCAGGACGTGGACACGCAAGGCACACGACCACGTCGCCGCGATGCCGCCCAAGAAGCCTAAGCGCTGACCGATCCGTCACCGGATCGAGGTCCGGCGCGGCTGCGACTTCCGTGAACCGACGGTCGCGGCGGACCGGGTGAACCGTTTGTGGCCTACGGTACGTATGGAGGAGCGAGGGCGGGTCTGCCTGGACGGTGCCCGCCCGACGGAGAGAGACGCCCACCGCGGCTCGCCGTGGGGCGCTCGAGACAGGAGGGGAACATGAGGAAGCTGCTCACCGCATCCATCGCTTCGGCCGTGCTCGTGCTGGCTGGAGCAGCACCCGCGTTGGCCCACCAGGCGGGACCGTGCAACGACAGCGACGGGGACGGTTCGTTCAGCGGGCAGGAGTACGCCGCGCACCACATCGTGGCCGCTGCCCACGTCGGTGGTCTCGGCTCGGACAACCTGCCCGTGGGTCACCCGGGCAACGGCCACAGCCCCGGCTCGCACCAGGGCTTCAGCGCGTGCCTCTGACGCCCCAGTAGCCTGACCCCGATCGGGTCGGGAGGCACGGGTTGCAGGCTCCGCACGCCCCCGAGGTCGCCTACGTCCTCGGGGGCGGCGGCGTTCTCGGGGCCGCCGAGGTCGGGATGCTCCAGGCGCTCGACGAAGCCGGCATCCGCCCCGACATGGTCATCGGCACCTCGATCGGCGCCGTGAACGGGGTCGTGGTCGCCTCGGACCCGCACGGGGCGGCGGAGCGCCTCGAGAAGCTGTGGACCGATCTCGGCGACGACAACCCCTTCGGCGGGTCGGTCATCGCGCGCCTGGCCACGCTGACGCGGACCCGTGTCGCGCTCCACGCGATCGAGCCGCTCCGCGAGCTGCTGGGGCGCGTCATCCCCGAGCGCCGGTTCGAGGACCTCGCCGTCCCCTTCCAGTGCGTCGCCGCGAGCATCGAGCAGGCTCGGGGCGTGTGGTTCGAGAGCGGCGAGCTGCTCGACGCCGTCCTCGCCTCCACGGCCGTGCCGGGCCTGCTGCCTCCGGTCCGCGTCGGCGACGAGCATTTCTACGCCGGGGGCCTCGTGCACAGCGTTCCCATCGGCCGCGCACTGGAGCTCGGGGCGACGGAGGTCTACGTGATGCACGTCGGACGCATCGAAGCCCCCCTCACCGCCCCGACCTCGCCGCTGCAGGTCGGCCTGGTCGCGTTCGAGATCGCCCGTCGGCACCGCCTCGTGGACGAACTCGACGAGGTGCCCGAAGGCCGAACCGTCCACCTCCTGCCCACCGGCGACCCGCCCCGCCACGACGACCTGCGCAACCTGCGCTACCGCAGCACCGACCGCGTCGCCGAGCGCATCGAGACCGCCCGAGCCGCGACCGCGGACTACCTCCGCTCCGTCGTGGAACAAGACCCGACCGGAGGCTGAGCCATGCCGCCCCGTTGGCTGCGCCGCGTCCTGTTCGCTCCGGCGGTCCTCGCGCTCGTGGTGTTCATGCTGGTGTCGATGCCCCTGGCCGCCGTCATCGCCGCCGTCGCGGTGCCCTTCGTGCCCGGACGCTGGCGTCCCGTGCGCGTCCTGTGGTTCACGTTCGTGTACCTGCTCGTCGAAGCGATCGGGCTCGTCACGGCGTTCGGGCTGTGGGTCGCGAGCGGCTTCGGTTGGAAGCTGCACACGCAACGCTTCGAGGACGCGCACTACCAGCTGCTGCGCTTCCTCCTGGGGTTCCTCGTGCGATCGGCGCGCTGGACGTTCAACCTCTCCATCACCATCGATGAGGAGGATCTGCACACCGTCGAGGGAACGGGGCGGCCACCCATCATCGTGCTCGCGCGCCATGCCGGTCCTGGCGACTCGTTCCTGCTCGTGGCGATGCTGCTCATCCGCGGGTGGCGGCCACGCATCGTGCTCAAGTCGAAGCTGCAGTGGGATCCCCTGCTCGACGTGATGCTCAACCGACTGCCCTGCCGCTTCATCCCGGCCACCCCCGCGGGACGTGCGGCCTCGGTCCCCGCGATCTCGGCGTTGTCCAGCTCCATGGGCTCCGATGACGCGCTGGTCATCTTCCCCGAGGGAGGCAACTTCACCGAGAAGCGCCGTCACCGTTCCATCGCGAAGCTCGAGGAGCTCGGGCTACACGAGCAGGCCGATCAGGCCCGAGCCATGCGCCACGTCCTCGCGCCCCGCACGACCGGGGCGCTCGCCGCGATCAACGCCGCCCCGACCGCCGACGTGGTGTTCGTCGCCCACACCGGCCTCGAGGACCTGTCGACGCCCGTCGACCTCTGGCGCGGGTTGCCGATGGACTCCGACGTCTCCGCGAAAGCCTGGAGGGTGTTCCCGCCCGACATCCCGCGCGATCCCGAGGAGCAAAAGGCGTGGCTGTTCCGCTGGTGGGTCGAGGTCGATCGCTGGATCGTCGAGCGGCGGGGCGTCGAGCGCGTCCCCGATGCCATCGTTCGTCGCGCCATGGACCTCAGCGACATCGACTTCCACCCCGACGACGTGGGCGCCTGACCCACGCGCAACCCCCCCCCGCCTCCCCTCCCTCGCCGAACTCCTCCCCCGATCATGCGTGATATCCAGGTGATCCGGGGGAGAAGTCGGGCGACCTCCGCGCCCGGGGCAAGCGGCGCTTCTGCGGAAGCAGGGCCGCAGCACCGGCGTCTTCCCCAGGCGGTGCACCACTGGCCTACCGCGGCGCCGGGCCCTTGGGTACGGTGCGAGCTTCCGGTGGCTGAGGGGATGCCGGTGCGAACGGGGGTGCGGCTCATGGCGGCTCTGACCGCGGTGGTTGCGGTGTGCGGGGCGTGCGCGTCAGGCGACGCCGACCCGACCGCGTCACCTTCGCCGCTCACCTTCGGCCCGCCCTCGTTCCCCGCCACAGCGGCCACCACCCCTGATGACCCCTACGCCATCCCCGACACCATCGACGCCGCCTACATCGAGAAGGTCTACGGGGCGCTCGCCGACGTCTTTCTGGACGCCGAGTTAGCGCTCGCTGACGCCTTAGGTGCTCAGACAGTACTACCCCCAGAGATACGTGACCGACTGCGAGCCATCTACAGCCCAGATCGGTTCCCGATCATCGCTGCCCGCTGGCAGCAGTACTTGACGGATAACGACCCGCCTCCGATCCCAGCTGACCCAGGTCCCGTCAGCATCCACGTGATAGAGATCGTCGAGGTGTCCCGAACATGTCTCGTCGCTCTGGCCGAGTACGACCTGAGCCGGTCGACGGCATCACCTCCGACCGAACCGGTGGAGCAGTATCTCGCACTCGTTCCAGCTGATCCGGAGCGAGATCCGAACGCCTTCAACCCGACCCCGTGGGAGATCGCGTACGAACTCACGGTTCAGAGCGGGGAGCCCAACCCGGAAGCTCCATGCGAACGGTGACCGTGGTCTCGTCGGTGCTCGGAACGTTGCTTCCGTTCCTGTGGTCTTCACCCGCTGGCGGCCAAGTCGCCGACGGCGACTGCGACCTGGACCCCATCATCGGACAGATCGTCTGTGAAGGCGAGATGGAGGTTCCGGGGGAGCCTGGGGAGCCGGGTGACGGGGAGTCCGGTGGCAACGCCCCGAACGGGATCTGGGTCTTCTACCCGGTGGTCTCCACGGGGCCGGATGGCGCCCCGTGCATCGGGACGTCGGGTGAGTGGGCGGCCGACGAGGTCGAGGCGGACGCGATCCGGCTCGCCCGAGGTCGGGAGTTCTTCTTCGCCTACGAACGCGACGCCGCGGACGGACCCATCGCCAACTGCCCCGACGCCGGCCCCGGCGCCCCGGGCG